>CAIQIC010000167.1 GCA_903871765.1 uncultured Lentisphaerota bacterium | reverse complement strand
TACACCAGCGGGAAATCCGGCAGTACTACCGCAGTCATCGCCTCACCAGCGACCAGCTGGAGCTGCGCAACATTGCCGACGACGCCGAGCTGGTCATCCGATCCGCGCTGCAGCGCCACGAAAGCCGCGGCCTGCATTACATCCTCGATTATCCCGCGCCGGACGATGCCCGTCCGCCGCGGGACACGCGGCTCACGCCGTCCGGCTGAACCTTGACACCGGCGGCAAAAAGCGGTTTCATGTTGTCAAACATCGAACGGCGGGAGGTTTGGCATGGGTAAGAAAATGCTGTGTGCGCTGGTGCTCATCGGCTTGTGCGCGCTGGTGTTGGTGATCAACACGCGCAGCTCTTTGCTGGAGCGCGAAGTGAGCATTGATCTGCTGGTCACGACGGTGAAAATGCTCAAGTCGCTGGCCTTCCTGCTGTTCACCACCACGGGGGTGGCCATCGGCGTGCTGTTGCATAAATAGCGCCCGGAGGGCGGCGCTACGGCGCCTGATCTTCGGACGTGAAAAGCGCTCGGCATGTTGCCAGGGTGAGCGTATGAAAGAAAACGGCGGCGCGCATAAAATCCAGGAGCTGCTCGCGCGCGGCGTGGTGTTGCGCTGCCCGGCGAGCGTCCAGGTGGACGACGACGTGCAGGCGGAGCGCATCGCGCCGGGCGTCGTGGTGCACGGGGGCTGCCGCCTCCGCGGCGCGGCGACCTCCCTCGGCCCGGGCTGCGTCCTGGGCGCGGAGGCACCGGTGACGGTGGACAACTGCCAGTTGGGCCGGCAGGTGGAACTCCGGGGCGGTTTCGCCGCGGGCGCCACGTTCCTCGACGGCGTGAGCTTGGGCAGTGGCGCGCACATCCGGGCCGGCACGCTGCTCGAGGAGGCCGCGAACGGCGCACACACGGTCGGGCTCAAGCAGACGATCCTGATGCCGTTCGTCACGCTGGGCAGCCTGATCAATTTCTGCGACGTGCTCATGACCGGCGGCACGGACAGCCGGAACCACGGCGAGGTGGGCTCCTCCTACGTGCATTTCAATTACACGCCGCATCACGACAAGGCGACCGCATCGCTGCTGGGCGACGTGCCGCGCGGCGTGATGCTCGACCAGCCGCCGATCTTCCTGGGCGGGCAGGGCGGGCTGGTGGGCCCCTGCCGGATCGGTTTCGGCTGCGTCATTCCGGCCGGCCTCGTCTGGCGCGGCGACGCGCCCGAAGACGGACAATTGCTGCCGGCGGAGCCCGGCGCCGGCGGCCGCACCCTCCGCGCGCGGCCCTTTCAGGCCGGCGCCTACAAGAGCGTGGCGCGCATCGTCAGCAACAACCTGAATTACCTCGGCAACCTGCGCGCGCTGGAGCAATGGTACCGCCACGTGCGGCGGCCCTTCATGCACTGCGACCCCTGGGAACTGGCCTGTCATACGGGCGCGCTGCAGCGGCTGCGCGAGGCCGTGGCGGAACGCCAGCAGCGGCTGGGCGAGCTGGCCGCCCACATGCCGCGGGCGCTGGAACTGGCGCAGCGTGAGGGCGCCGCCGACGCGTCCTGGCTGGCGGAGCAGGAAAAACTGCGGCACACGTGGCCGGCGCTGGAGGCGGCGCTGCGAACGGCGCCGCCCGACGACACGGGCGCCCGCGAGCGCGACGTGTTGCTGTCCGCCCTGGCGGGCCGGCACCGCGACGCCTATCTGGACGTGGTGCGCGCGTTGCCCGCCGCGGCACGGCACGCGGGCACGGCCTGGCTGCAGCAGGTGGTCAAGGCCGTGAGCGCCGGGGCGTAGGGGCTCGGGAAGGGAACAGGATATGGGGCGACTGTTTGGGACCGACGGGGTGCGCGGGGTGGCCAACGTGGAGCCGATGACCGCGGAGATGGCGCTGGAAATCGGCCGGGCCACCGCCTATGTGTGCAAGCGGCATGACCGCGGCAAATTCAAGCACCGCATCGTCATCGGCAAGGACACGCGCCTGAGCGGCTACATGATCGAGAGCGCCCTGACGGCGGGCATCTGCTCGATGGGCGTCAACGTCTTCCTGGTGGGCCCGATGCCGACGCCGGGCATCGCCTTTCTGACCCACAGCATGCGCGCCGACGCCGGCCTGGTCATCAGCGCCTCGCACAATCCCTACCAGGACAACGGCATCAAGATCTTCTCCCGCACCGGCTTCAAACTGCCGGACGGGGCCGAGGATGAAATCGAGGACTTGATCACCTCGGGGCATATCCGCGACATCCGGCCGACCGCCAATGACGTGGGCAAGGCCACGCGCATTGACGATGCGCGGGGACGGTACATCGTTTTCTGCAAGGACACCTTCCCGGACGATCTGAGCCTGGACGGATTGAAGATCGTCCTCGACTGCGCCAATGGCGCCACCTACAAGATTGCGCCGATCATTTTTTCCGAGCTCGGCGCGGACGTCGTGCCCATTCACACCGAGCCCAACGGGCTCAACATCAATGACCGGTGCGGCTCACAGTTCACCCAGGACCTCCGCGCCCGCGTGCTGGCGGAGAAGGCCGACTTGGGCCTGGCCTTTGACGGCGACGGCGACCGGCTGATCGCCGTGGACGAGCAGGGGCGGGAGCTCACCGGCGATCATATCCTGGCCATCTGCGCCAAGGTGTACAAGGACCGGGGCTGGCTGCAGAACAACCTCGTGATCGGCACCGTGATGACCAACTACGGCTTTCACGTCGCGATGCGTCAACTGGGCATCGAGGTGGGCATTGCGCCGGTGGGCGACCGCTACGTGCTGGAGATGATGCAGCAGCGCGGGGCGGTGCTGGGCGGCGAGGCCTCCGGCCACATGATCTTCCTCAACCGCCACACCACCGGCGACGGCATGATCTCGGCGCTGCAATTGCTGGCGGCCATGTGCAACGTGCAGCAGCCGCTCTCCGCCCTGGCGCGGATTCTGACCCCGGCGCCGCAGCAGATCATCAACCTCGAGGTCCGGCAGAAACCGCCTCTGGCGGAACTGCCGGCGTTGCAGCAGGCCCTGCGCGCGGCCGAGGCGGAACTGGGCGACCGCGGGCGCGTGCTGATCCGCTACTCCGGCACGCAGGCCCTGTGCCGCGTCATGGTGGAAGGGCCGACCGAGGAGATGACGCAACGGTTGGCCCGCACCCTGGCGGAGGTGGTGCGGCAAAGCATCGGATGAGGGAATAATCGAGTAGCCAGAAGTCAGAATTCAGTAGTCACAATAAGGACGCTATCGGCGCCAACACGCCTCAGCCTGAACACTGACATTGGTAAAGAAGCGAACAAAGAAGATTATTATCGCTGGCCATTCTGACTTCTGACTCCTGTCTTTTTGAAGTTGATATCGCATGAGACGAAAAACACTGCTGTGCTTTGCGCGCTTGCTGGCCCTCGGGCTGCTACCGTTGTGCCTGGCGGGGCGGGCGGCCGCCCTGCGGCTGCCGCCCGGCGAATTCGACTGGGGGCCGCTGGCCAGCCGTTTGAGCGATCCGGCCGGCGGCACGCATGTCAAGGTGTTGGGGCCGCTGTTCGAAGTCGGCGCTGACCAGCGCCAACTCCGTTTCTGGGCCGTGCGGCCCTTCTGCAGCGCGGCGGCCGAGAGCGAGGATAAAGGCGCCGGCGAGTTTCTCTGGCCGGTTTCGTTCGCCTGGGATTTCCGCGAGAACCATTCGATCCGCATCCTGACTTCGTTTCTGACCGACTTCGACCGCAACGATCCCGGGAGCCGCTGGCACTGGTGGCTGTTCCCGTTCTGGTTTCAGGGCCGCGATGCGCAGGGCCGGAGTTATGCCGCGTTGTTCCCCTTCGGCGGCACCATCCACGATTTCCTCGGACAGGATGAAGTTGATTTCGTGCTGTTTCCGATCTACGGCCACAGTCGGTTCAAGGACGAAGACAGTTACCAGGTCCTCTGGCCGGTGTTCTGCCGTGAGAACAGCGACCGGAACGATCGCTTCCGCGTCTGGCCGCTGTACGGCTGGAATATTCGCCGGGGCGAGTTTGACAAGCGGTTCTGCCTGTGGCCGATCTTCAACTGGGTGCGGTACGATCATCCCGGGGCCAGCGGTTACGGCTACCTGGTGTTTCCGTTGTGGGGCCACATCAAACGCGAGAATCAGGAAGCCTGGATGATCCTGCCGCCCTTTTTCAAATATGGCGCCGGCGGCGGGCAAAGCATGGGTTATATGCCGTGGCCCTTCATCCAATGGTCGTCGGGCCAGGTGGACAAGTTCTACCTCTGGCCGCTGTGGGGATATAAGAACGAGCAGTTCATCCACAGCGGGTTCTACCTGTGGCCGCTCGGCTGGTGGAAGAACATTGATCGCGCCAACGAATCCGTCCACCGCTACACGTTCGCCCCGCTGTGGTTCAGCGAGAGTGCCTGGCGCGCCGCCCGTCCGCCGCCGGCGGCACCGCCGGACACGCCCGCCGTCACCAACTGCGTCAGCCGCTATTGGCACCTGTGGCCGCTCTGCTCCTACGAGCGGCTTGGCGACCAGGCGCGCTTCCGCTCGCTCTTTCTCTGGCCGCTGCGGCGCACGGCGCCGGTGGAGCGCGAATACGCCCCCGTGTGGACGATCTATCAGCACACGCGCGCGGGCGGAAACGCCGACGATGAAGTGCTCTGGGGCCTGCTGCGCCACCAGCGCCGCGGCGCCACGGCCGGCCGCACGGCCCTCTTTCCGCTCGTCGAATGGTCGTACGACCGGGAAACACAAAGCCGCGATTGGGCCTTGCTCAAGGGCTTCGTCGGCTATGAGCGCGCCGGCCCGCGCAAAGCAGTCCGGGTGCTGTGGTTCCTGCGTTTCGGCCGCGCGGCGCCGGAGAGGGAGCAGCCTTAAAAACGGCTCCTGTTCCTTCGACGGCGAACAGTTATGATGCGTCAAACATATGAATTCTAACTTTCTGACCGTTGCGCATTCACCTTGCACGCCGGCTCCAGGCAGGTAGGATGCCGGCATGCTGGGAGCCGGAATCAGAAGCTGGCTGGTCCGGCAGCCGCCGGTGCTGTCGGTGCCGCCGACGCATGGGCAACTGCGCCGCCTGTGCCGGTATCAGGCGCGCGAACTGCGCCGCCGCGCGCGCGATCCGCAACGCGGGGCGGAGCCGCGGCGGCGGGCGGAGGAACAGGCCCGCTGGATTCGCGACGTGCTGCGCCACCATCCGCTCAACGACGACCTCACGCGGACCATCCGACAGTCCGCAGACTTGCTGAACAAACAGGAGATCGGTAGGCTGTCGTCGGCGTCACCGGCAGGCTCTCCCGGCCGCCGGCCTGCCGGTGCGGCGGGAGCAGACCAGCACGTATGAAAACACGCAGCCATCGGATGCCCATCGTGCCTTTTCCTGTGCCGCTCGGCGCGCAGGTGGGGCGCGACGGCGTGCAATTCACCGTCTTCAGCCGCCACGCCACGCGCGTATGGCTCCTGCTGTTCGACGCGCCCGACGCCGACCGCCCCAGCCGGGAGTATGAACTGACGCCGGACCGCAACCGCATCGGCGACCTTTGGCATGTCTATGTGGCCGACGCGCGGCCCGGCCAATTTTACCTCTACCGCATGGAGGGCCGGGCGCCGGCCGGCCGGCGCAATTTCTTCGATCCGGAGCAATGGCTGTTGGACCCCTATGCCCTCGCGGTCGCCGGCGCGCCACGCTGGGGCGACACGGCCTGGTTCCGGCCGGGCGAATATCCGAAAAACGGTGCGCATTTCCCCAAAGGCGTGGTTATCCGCGATGAGTTCGACTGGTCCGGCGACCGGACCCTGCGCACACCGCTCCATGAAACGGTGATCTACGAGGCGCATCTGCGCGGTTTCACGGCGCACCGCAGTTCCGGCGTGCGGCACCGCGGCACGTTCGCCGCCTTCATGGAAAAGCTGCCTTACCTCCGCGACCTCGGCGTTACGGCGGTGGAGCTGCTGCCGATCCAGGAATTCAACGAAATGGAATTCTTCCAGGAGAACATGGGCCGCCGGGAGCTGCGCAATTTGTGGGGCTACAGTTCCGTCGCCTTCTTCGCCCCCAACGGCCGCTATGCCCAGGGCGGCGTTCTCGGCCAGCAGGTGCGCGAGTTCAAGCAACTGGTGCTTGCCTTGCACCAGGCCGGCCTCGAGGTCATCCTGGACGTTGTGTTCAACCACACCGCCGAGCAGAGCGCCGCCGGCCCCACCTACTCCTTTCGCGGCCTGGACAACGACATCTACTACCTCATGGATGAGCGCCCCGGGGACTATGCCAATTACAGCGGCTGTGGCAACACGGTCAACAGCAACCATCCCATCGTCCGTAATTTCATCATGGACTGTCTGCGCTACTGGGTGCTGCACATGCGCGTGGACGGCTTCCGCTTCGACCTGGCCAGTGTGCTCACCCGCGGGCCCGACGGGCGGATCCTGCCCAACCCGCCGATTGTCGAGCAGATTGCCGAGGATCCCGCGCTGCGCGACGCCAAGATCCTAGCCGAGGCGTGGGACGCCGCCGGCGCCTACCAGGTCGGCGTTTTCCCCCACGAACGGTGGTGCGAATGGAACGGCAAGTACCGCGACGATGTCCGCCGTTTCTGGCATGGCACGCCCGGACAGTTGGGCGCCCTGGCCACCCGTCTGGCGGGCAGTTCCGATCTCTTCAGCGCCAACGATCGCACACCGCTCAACAGCATCAACTTCGTCACCTGCCACGACGGCTTCACCCTGGCCGACCTGGTCAGCTACAACGCGAAGCATAACGAGTCCAACGGCGAGAGCAACCGCGACGGCGAGACGCAGAACTACTCCTGTAACCACGGCGTTGAGGGTCCGGCACACGATCCGGCGGTCAACGCCCTCCGCCTCCGGCAGCAGAAGAACTTCCTGCTGACCCTGCTGGTTTCCCAGGGGGTGCCCATGCTGCTGGCCGGCGACGAATTCGGCCGCACCCAGCACGGCAACAACAACGCCTATGCCCAGGACAACGAAATCGCCTGGGTGGACTGGTCGCTGCGCCGGGAACAGGCGGACCTGCACGCCTTTGTCCGGCGGCTGATTGCCTTCCGCCGGGCGCATCCGGCGCTGCGCCGGCAGGCCTTTTTACACGGCGGGCCGGCGCACGCCGACCCGACCGCTGCAGCCGACGTACGCTGGCTGGGATCCAATGGCGGCGCGCCGGACTGGGGTAACGGGTCCGCGCTGGGCTGCCTGTTGCGCGGCGACGGTGTTTTCACCGGGGTGGAGATGGATGACGACCACCTTTTGCTGCTCTTCAACGCGGGTCTGGCGCCGGTGACCTTTGCCCTGCCGGCCGCCCCGGGCGCGCCGTGGCGGATCGAATTTGCCACCGATGATCCGCCGCCGGCCCTCGAACACGGCGCGTTGCTGCTCCGGCTGGCCGATCGCGCCGCCGCCGTGCTGGTGTCGGAGCGCCGGCCGGCCGATCATTGTTCCGGCAGGTCCTTGAACGGCTTCTGCTGACGGATGCTGAGTTCCCAGAACTTGGCGTATTTCATGTAGGCGCCGTAGGCGCTGAGGCAGGCGATGATGAAGCCGTGCGCGCAATCCAGGAAGCCGGCGCGGAAGAGGTAGCCGCGCAGGAAGCGCAGGGGCGGGCGGAACAGCAGGTCGCTCCATTGAAAGCGGGCGCCCTGCATGATTTTCTGCTGGGCGGTGATGGTCGAGAAGCGGTTGAGCGTCTCGATGTGATCGCGCAGGTCGTCATAGGTATAGTGCCAGATGATGTTGTTCAATCGCTTGATCGGACCGTTGACGATCACCTTGTCATGCGGTTCCTGGCCTTCGGTGCGGCCGCAATCCCTGCGGAAGAGGCGGAGTTTGACATCGGGATACCATTCGCCATGCCGGATCCAGCGGCCGAGGTAATAAACCTGGCGGGGGAATTCGTAACCGACATAGGTGCTGGCCCCCTGTGCGAATTCGGCGAGAATCTCCTCGCGCAAGCCGGGCGAAACCTCCTCGTCGGAATCCAGAAACAGGATCCAGGGATGGCGGGCCATTTCGCGGACGGTGTTGCGCTGGCCGACGTAGCCCAGCCATTCGTGCTGATAAACCCGATCAGTGAATTCGCGGCAGATTTCGACCGTGCGATCGGTGCTGAAACTGTCCACGACGATGATTTCGTCGCACCACGTCAAACTCTGGAGGCAGCGCCGGATTTTGCGCTCCTCGTTGAAGGCGATCACGCAGGCGGAGATTTTATCGCGGCTCATAACCCCGGTATGTTCCCATCTTTGCCGCCGCTTGGCAATTCCGGGCTCAGCAGGCTGGGGGGGCGGGCGTCTTCGGCCTGCAGCCGGTCCTGCGCGTACACCTGCACGCGGTAGCCCAGAAAGCGCATTATGCGACCGGCCTGCGCTTCGCGGTCGCGCAGGCCGTGCGGCACGCAGCAACTGGCCGTAAGCGTGATGGGCTCCCGGCGGTTCCAGTCCGACGGCGGGACCAGCTCGGCCGGCAAGGTCAGGGCCGATGTGGGCGCGATGGCACCGGTGTTGTCGTCCCGGTCATAGAACGTCACCCGGACGCGGATGGCGTCGGCCGCCGGCGGCGGGTCGGCGGTGGGGGCGAGGGTGATGTGCACGAGGCGCATTTCGTCGAATTCCGGCCGATCCGGCAGGCGTTGCTGCTCCAGCGCGATCAGACGCAGGGACGGCTGCGCCGCCGGCGTTGCGCGCGGCGGCTGATTCGTCGGTACCGGCGGCGATTCGGACGGTACGATGCGGAGGGACTGCGTTGTCACGCTGGTTGGCGGGGCCTGGGTATAGGCGGCCAGTTGGCGCAAGGCTTCCCGGATCAGATTCAGTTCGACGCGCATGCGGCGCACATCCTCTGCCACGGGTGACATCGCCGGCGGGTTGGTCGCCGGCGGATTGCTGGGAGCGGCCGTCTCGGCTGCGGCGGGAAGGGGCGGCGGCTGGTGGACGGGCTCGGCAGCCGGCGGCCGGGTCGCCCGCGCGGCATTCCGCAGTTTCAGGCCGGCCCACAGCGCCAGCAGCAGGCCCAGCGTCAGGACCAAGGCCCATGCCACCCGGCGCCCTGGCCGGGCGGACGTCCCCGGCGCGCGGTCCAGTTCCGCCTGCACCAGGGCCTGCACCAGCAGGCGTGACCGGCCGATCTCGACCAGATCGCCGTGTTTCAACCGGGCTTCGCGCACTTCGTGGCGGTTGACCAGCAACCGGTTCATGGTGCCGAGATCGCGGACGACGAGGGCTTCACCGCGTTGCTCGAGCAGCGCATGCCGGCTGGCCAGTTCCGCGTCGGGAATCGCCAGTTCGCACGCCGGATCGCGCCCCAGGGTCATAGGCTGCGGTCCGACGGAAATCTGCTGGCCCTGCAGCGGGCCGGACAGTATGACCAGCCGGAACATCATATGAGACATCGCCTTTGCGGTCTGCGGCGTCAACCTACGCCGGGGAAAAGCGGTCTGTCAACGCCAGACCGCAGCCAGGCTGAAGACCGACGACTGAAGACAGCAAGAACGATCACGCGGTGGCGCGGGGGCATGGAGAAAATGGACCGCCACCCCCGCTGAACAGGTGGAGCATGCCGTCAGCAAAGCAGACCGGGCGCGAGGGCGGCGTCATATCTGCCATGGTGCTCGCATCGCCCGCGAGCGCAGACGGTTGGCGGCCTCGTCACCGACAAACTCCTCCTGCACCGGATCCCACTTCAAGGATCGGCCCAACATGAACGCGATCGTCACCAGATGCCCCAGCGATGCCGAGCGGTGGCCGATTTCCTCATGCGCACTGGGCTGCCGGCGCGAGCGGATGCAGTTGATCCAATCCGAGTGATGGTTGTGGGTGCCGGAGACCACTTCGCGCGTCTTGAGTTTCATTTCCTCCAACAAGCCCTTGGGTCCAGCCTCCACCGGCCCGGAACCGGTCATGGACGTGATCCAGCCGCGTTCGCCGACGAACAGGCCGCCGAACAGCCCGGCCAGTCGTGCGTCCGCGGGTACGGCATGGTAGAGGTCCTTGACCTGGTCCCAGTGATCCACGTGGTGCAGCAGCACGCCGTTGGCATAGCGGCAGGTCAGCGTGGGAAACTGGCCGCTACCGGGAGGGATGATCTCCACCGGCCCGCTCGTCTCCATGCCGATGGCGTATTGGATCACGTCCGCCGCGTGCGAGTGGTAGCTCGTCACCGCGCCCGCGCCGAACGCCTCGCAAAAGACCCACGGCACCACGCCGGGCGGAGGGTTGCGGTGGTAGGTCGAATTGTAGGGACGATAGCGCGCGGGCCCGACCCAGCGGTTCCAGTCCAAGCCCTCCGGCGTCGCTTCGCCCGGCAGCGCCGGATCCAGCGGCACGTAGGATTCGCCGCAGGTCGGGACGGGGGTCTTGGCCCAGATGGTGAAAACGGATTTCAGCTGGCCGAGCCCGCCGCCGCGCACGAACTCGCACACCTGCCGGATCGTGGGGATGCTGCGGTACTGCGTGCCGGTCTGGAAAACGCGGGCGTAACGGGCGATCGTCGCCGCCAACGCGCGCCCCTCGCGGATCGTCAGGGATACCGGCTTCTCGCAATAAACGTCCTTCCCGGCCCGCGCGGCTTCGATGGCGATGAGGGCATGCCAGTGATCAGGCGTGACAATGACCACGGCATCAAGGTCGGGTCGCGCGAGGAGTTCGCGGTAATCGTTGATCGCCGCGCAGCCGCGATAGGTGCCGGCGGCGCGTTCCGCGCTGTAGGTTTCGTCGGCGATGCGGCAACCTTCCTCGCGGCGGGTGCGGTCCACGTCGCAGACGGCGAGCACTTGCGTGTCCTGCCGGCCGAGCAGGACGTTGAGGTGACCCGCGCCCATCAAGCCGCGGCCGATCAGGCCGACGGTGATGCGCTCGCTGGGGGGCGCCGTGGGGCCGGCCCCGCGCGCGGAGGACGGGATGAGCCCCAAGGTTGTGACGCCGCCGGCCGCGGCCGCGGCCGTGCGGAGAAAGGCGCGCCTGGTGCGCGCGGAAGCAGCGGGCGGCAGCGTCGGGGCCGGGCTCATCGCGCGGCTTCCTGCTCCACTTGTAAACTGACGCGGTTGAAGAACTCCACGCACTGCGCGATCTCCGGCATGGATTCCAGCCAGTTATAGGCATACTCCACCCCCCACATCGTCGGCTTGAGGCCGAGCCGGTGGACTTCCTTGATGAATTGCTCCGAGCTTCCATGTCCCGTACCCCACGGCACGTCGTGGCCTTGCGGGCTGAATTCATGGAGGTCGTGCATGTGCACCGTGATGAGGCGGTCCTTGAGCATCGCCACGGCCTTGACGGGATCAATGCCGGAACGCATCCAGTAGCCCAAGTCAGCGCAGGCGCCGAGGCGCTTGCTGCGGCCCTGGCAGGCCTTGAGGATGCCTTCGGGATTCCAGTAAACGGGTGAGGCTTTCTGGTCGTGGTTGTGCAGGGCCACGTTGATGCCGTATTCGTCGCAGAACTTCTCGATGGTGCCGAGCGCCTCCAACTTCGGCTCCGCCATGAAGGTCTCGATGCCGATCTTGCGGCCAAACTCAAACACCTTCCGGCAGCCCGCTTCGTCGCCGGGGATGTCTTGAAGGTAATAGGTGAGCAAGCGCACGCCCGCGGCATCGAGTTTGAAGCGGATCTGCCGCAACTCCTCATCGCTCAGCCCGGGCGCGAAGTTCTTGGGAATGTCCTTGCTCACTTGTTGGAAGCTGAGTCCGCCCATGAACGGCAGGCCGAGTTGGGCCGTCTTCTCGATGGCTTCGAAGAAAGTGAACTTGTGGAAGGTGTAGGCTTCGATGCCCAGCCGCCAGCCGAGTTTTTCCTGGGCCCGGATGGCGGGCGTGAGCCGCGCGCTGGGAATCGTGGGGGCCGGCAAATCGCCCAGGACGAACTGCGCCGCCGCCAGATAGAACGACAACAGCTTCGCGTCCCAAAAAACCGACGGAGCGTGGGCGATGGTGCAATAAAACGTCCGGCCCCGGCCATAGTTTCGCACCCAGGCCAGGGCGAAGTCGTTGTCCGCCCGCTCCAGATCGCCATAACCCGGTCCTTGCTTGAGGTCGGTTTTCTCCGTGTCAATGCTGAACAGCACGCGCACGCGGTTGCGCGAGTAGGGCGCATGCACGCGGAAGAACTCACTGCGGTAATCGAAGCCCTGCCCGCCGAACGGCGCGTTCAGCGGATGCGCGGGGTCGTCGAGCTTGATGAAAACATGCTCGTCGCTGGCCCGATGATTCGCGCCGCGCGCTCCGATCATCAGTCCGAACTCCGGCCAGTCCTCCTTCGCCCCGGGCCATTGCGTGAAGCCCACGGTGGTCCCGTGAACGCCCATCAGCCCGCCGCCGCCATAAACAAAATCGGCCAGATTCTGCCGCAAGTCCGCATTCGTGAAGCAGTTGCCCACCGTGTTGTTGAAGAACACAGCGTCGAACTGCCGCAGGCTCTCGCGCTCGAACACCTTCGGATCGCGGCTGACCGTGGTCTCGAACGCGCCGGTCTTCTGCCCCATGCGGGTGAAAGCGAGATTGGCCGTGGGGATGGACCCATGTCCGCCATAGTTCACGTTCAGGTCGAAGATGAGGAGCTTGCGCGGTTTGAGCGGCTTCGCCCAGGCGGCGCCGGGGAGGGCGGCCTCAACTCTCTGGCGCTCCGCCTCCGGGACAAGCTGCGCGTCCGTCGGAACAAGCCCCAGCCAAACCAGCGCGAGCATTCCTGTTCCAATCGCAATTTCCCTTTTGCCGCGCCGCTGCTTCATGGCCGCCGCGCGGGTGGGGGCGAAGCGGTTTTCATGCGCCTGCATGGTGGTCGCAGGCTGTCACGCCGGGCCGAGGGTTGCAAGCGGCAAATGGCCTGAAAATTTCCTTGATTCGTCCCCGCTGCTTTAGGGAGCGGAAGCGGTCACGATTCCGGGAATATCGGAGGGTTTCTGCCGCGGAATATAAGGAGCACCTAGGCAGGCGCTGCCTCATCCCCGAGGCCTTGCAGGGCCCGTGCAATCCAGGTGATGTGCTGGTCCTGGCGGATGTGAAAACGACGGCCGGCCACGGGCCGGGCGCGCGTCAGGTGGACAGGATGCGGCGGGCTTCGTCGAGGAAAATGCCCTTGAGGTTCCTCTTCAGCGCCTCGGGATTGCTGGCGCGGAGCATGCCTTCCGCCTCGCTGATCACGCCGCTCTTGACGAGGTTGTAGATGGACTGGTTGAACGTCTGCATCTGGTCCTCGCCGCCCGTTTCGATGGCGTCGGGCAGCTTGTCGAGGATGTTTTTCTCGATCAGTTTCCGGACGGTGGGCGTGCTGCGCAGGATTTCCACGGCCGGCACCACCCCGCCCGCGCAGGCGGGGGTGAGGCGCTGGCAGATGACCGCCTGCAGGTTGGTGGCCAGGCTCATCCGCACCTGATCGCGTTCGGTCGGCGGGAAGAAGTTCAGGATGCGGCTGACGGCCTGGCCTGCCGTGTCGGTGTGCATCGTGGTGAAGATCAGATGCCCGGTTTCGGAGGCGGTGAGCGCGGCGATGAAGCTCTGGGCATCGCGCATTTCGCCGATCATGATGACATCGGGATCCTGCCGCAGCACGTGCTTGAGGGCGCTGTGGAAGGAGGGTGTGTCGAGGCCCACCTCCCGCTGCGAGATGATGGACTGCCGGTCCTCGAACACAAACTCGACGGGATCCTCGATGGTGACGATGCGGCAGCGCTGGTGCAGGTTGATATGCTGGATCATGGCGGCCAGCGTGGTGGATTTGCCGCTGCCGGTGGAACCCGAGGCAATGATGATGCCGCGCGGCACCAGTGCGATCTGCTCGATGCTCGACGGCAGGTGCAGCTCGGCGAACGAGGGGATCAGGGTTTTGACATGCCGCAGGGAGATGACGGGCAGACCATGGCTGTTAAAGACTGTCGCACGAAAGCGGCCGACCTCCGGCTCCTGCAGGGAAAAGTCGGATTCGTGGTCCGTTTCATAGTGCCGGCGTTCATGGGCCGGTAGGATTTCGTCCACGATGCGGCGCACCTCTTCCTGGGCGTAGCAGTGCGAGCTGGCTTCGATCAAGGCGCCGTTGAGCCGGAAGATGCCGGGGCTATCCACCTTGATGTGAATGTCCGACACGCCGAAGGCTACGGCCGTGCTTAATAATTCTCGCAATGCGGACATGTTAATTTCGCGGCGCGCGCCATGCATTTGATCTGCGCCTTCGTGGCGTCGGGCAGATCGATGAACTTGACCCAGATGCGATACAAACGGCTTTCCCGATCCCACTGGCAATGCACTACAACGCCCGAGCAACTCACCTCTTCCTGCAGGCCGTTGGCCATGGCGATGTTCATGCGGAACGCGAGCACGCTGAATTCCGGCACCTTGCGGGAAGCATAGAACTGCAACCCCAGGGGGCACACCCTTAACAATTTGGAGGGCTGCGCGCCCACATGGCGCCGGTTTAAGAACACCTTGACCCGTTTAGCCGACCAACGAAAGCCGGGCGCTTTGCGGCCGGAAGTTCGGGGCTTCTTCTGCACAGAAACTGCGCGCATGTAGGCAATAATAAACCGGCGGGAGGCGCTTGTCAAATTTGGACTTTCTTCCCATCCGGCGAGAGGTTACAAAAGGGCCGGTGCCGAAGGAGGCGCGGCTATGATCGAACAAGAGATTGCCTATGTGGAGCCGTTTGCAGCGGCCTTCCAGCGCATGCAAGCGCTGTTATTCCGCCCGTTTGATCTGGCGCGTTGGCTGACGATTGGTTTCACGGCCTGGCTGGCGACGCTCGGCGAGGGCGGGGTGAACTTTCATTTTAACGTCCCCTCATCGCCATCGTCCCACCGCGGCGTGTCAGCCCCGGGCGGGTGGGCCGTGTTCCATGAACATTTCTGGCTCATCATCACCATCGGCGCGTTGGTCTTCATCCTCGCGGTGGCGTTCAGCCTGGTGCTTCTGTGGCTCAGTGCGCGGGGCAAGTTCATGTTCCTGGACAACGCGTTGACGGGTCGCGCGGAGGTGGCGGCGCCCTGGCGTAACAGCCGGCGGCAGGGCCATTCACTGTTTCTCTGGCTGGTGGTCTACGTGTTGGTGGTGCTGGCGATCGTGCTGCTGATCGTGGGGGTGGGGGCGGCGCTGGCCTGGCCGGCCATCCGGGCGCGGGCTTTCGGCGCCTCAGCCGTCGCGGGCATCGCGGTCGGCGCGCTGCTGCTGCTGATTTTCCTGGTGGTCAACGGCTATGTCGTGGCCTTGCTGAAGGACTTCATTATCCCGCTGATGCGCAAGTACGATGTGCGGACCAACGCCGCCTGGCGGCTCTGGCTGCCGCTCTGGCGCGCGCGGCCGGGCGCGTTCCTGCTCTACGGGCTGCTGCGCTTTGCGTTCGGCCTGGCCGTGGGGATGGGGGTGATGTGCATCGCCTGCCTCACCTGCTGCTGTTGCTGCGGACTGCTGATTCCGTATATCAATGCGGTCATTTTGTTGCCGGTGCTGGCTTGGGAGCGCTACTGGGGCCCGGAATTCCTGCGCCAGCTCGGCCCGGCCTACGATGTCTGGCTGGCCGAACCGCCGCCGCTGGCTGCCCGCCCGCCGGACCTGCAGCCAACGAACCATGAAATCACATGAAATTTTCCATCATTACTCCGAACTTTAACGGTGCACGCTTTCTCGCGGAAACGCTGGACAGCGTCGCCGCCCAGCGAACCACCGGGGTGGAGGTGGAACACTGGATCGTGGACGGCGGCAGCACCGACGGTTCCCTGGCCATCATCCGTCCCCATCTGGGAGTGGATACGCACTTGCTCACGGAGCCGGATGGCGGTCCGGCCTCGGCCATCAACAAGGGCCTGAGTCGCGCCACGGGCGACATCATCGGCTGGCTCAACGCCGATGACCGGTATTATCCCGACGCGCTGGCCCGTGTCGCCCTGGTCATGCGCGCGCATCCCGCCAGCACCTTCTGCTTTGGCGGGTGCCGGATCGTGGACGAGGCCGGGGCTGAAATCCGGCGCACGATCACCCGCCTGAAGGAGTTGTTCTTTCCGCTCTCCACGCGTTTCACCTTCCAGTGCATCAATTACATCTCGCAGCCGGCGATGTTCTTCCGGCGCGCCGTGTGGCAGCAGACCGGACCGTTGCGCGAGGATCTGGCCGCGGCGTTCGATTACGAATTCATCCTGCGGCTGTGGCATTGCGGCGGGGCTGTGCGCGTGCCCGGCGCGCCGCTGGCGGACTTTCGCTGGCATCCGGGCTCGATCAGCGGCCAGACTTATCACCGCCAGTTTCGTGAGGAATGGGAGGCCGCGGCCGCCGATACCGGCCGCTGTTCGCCACAGGCGCTGATCCATCTGGTGGTGCGGTACGGCATCATCGCCGGTTATTCGTTCATGGCGGCGCGGCGGAAAGTATCCTGATCCGCCGCGCCAGCGTTCGAATGTTACGGTCGGGCGCGGGCTACGAAACAACGCGCTCCCGGGCGGCTGCGCGGGCCGTTGCCCGGGTCTGGCGCGCGAGATCCACCAGCGCCGCGGCGCACTGTTTCCAGGTCCAGGCAGGCGCCGTCAGCCGCGTGGGGCCGGGCCGTACCAGGGCGGCGGCGAGCTGCGCGACATCGGCGAAATCAATTTGGAATGCCGGGGGCACGCCCAGCTCGTCGAAGATGGCCAGCCGGGAAACGATCAATTTCTTTTCCATCGCGGCCGCCTCCATGACCGGCAGCCCGAAGCCCTCGTACGTGGTCGGCAGCACGACGGCCTCGGCCGCCCGGTACACCTCCAGCACTTCGGCCAGCGGCAACCAGCCCAGGTGCCGCACCGCGTCCTGCAGCCCCAGGGTGCGGATGCGGCGGGCCAGCGTCTTCCAATACGCGGTCTGCTGGCCGGCCAGGACGAGCCGGCCGTCGTAGCCGCCGCGGCGCAGCCGGGCGAAGGTCTCCAGCAGCACGGCGTGCCCCTTGTAGGGATAGGTGGCCGCGGGATAGAACAGGAATCGGCCCGTGACCCGCGGGGTGGGGCGGACCGCGGATGGATTCAGTTCCAAGCGGCCGTGTGGAATCACCGCAATCTTTTCCGCCGGCACCTGGCACCGCTCCACCAGCGTGTTTTTCATCACGGTGGAAATGGCGACAATCCGGTCGGCCCGGCGCAAGCCGTACGGATAGGCGGCGGCGCGGAAGGCCCGGTCGAACAGCGCAAACTGTTCCGGTTGCAGCAGGTGCTGCACGGCATGGACGACCAGGAGGCTGGGGACGGCCACGCGCTTGGGAAAGATGGATTGTTGTGGAAACACGGCCACATCGCAACGGCTGTGCGCCATGATCCGCTCCGCAAACCGGGCGCGGTAGGGTGTGAAGGCCTCCAGGATGCGCGCGGCGGCCAGTTGCCCGTCGGACGCGTCCACGACCAGTCGCGCCAACGGGCCGGCGGGCATGGCCGCGGCTTGATCGCGACCCAGCAGCACGACCAGTTCGTCAGGGCCGAGGACGCCGGGCAGATGGGCGAGCAACTGGCGGAGATAAATCTCCGTTCCGCCGATCTTCCCCGGACGATAGTTTAACAGACTGAAGGCGATTTTCACGGGCGGCGCCCCACAAGTGTTGGATGAAGGCAGGTTACTGGCGCACATGGCGGGCGATGAGCGTCTCGTAGCGCAGCCGCCGGGCCTCCTCGTCCGGCGGTTGGACGGCAGTGCCGGACAGCCGGCTCCACAGCAGCCAAGGCAGTTCCCACATGTATTTGCCTTCGATGGAAACGCGCGTGGCTCCGTCGAACAACAGGGCCGGCACGGCGCGATGACCCCGCACATGCATGTCGGCGATCGGCACCGGCTGGTGGTCGCCCAGAATCAGGATCAAGGCGTCGGGATCCTCGCGGCGGAGGCGCGCGAGCAACTGCGCGATGGCGGCGCCGCGATAGTAGAAGAGGTTACCCAGTTCGGCCACCACCGGATTCGGATGGGCGAGCACGTCGGGATGCCGGCGCCGGTCGCGGTAAAAAGGCGCATGCCCGTACATGCCCGCGATATAGGCCATCGTGGGCCGTCCGTCCGCCGTGGCGCGCAGACGGTCGAGCACGGTGTCAAAAAGGTCGCCGTCGAACAGATAATGGCCGTCGGCGGGCGCGGTGACCCAGGCATTCAGATCCGTGTAATGCGCCTCCGCGAAGCCCAGCGAACGGTGCGCGGTCCGGGCGTTGAAGAATTGACTGTCGGCGCCTTCGGCCACCACCGTGCGGTAACCGGCCCCGGCCAGGCTGTGGGGCAATCCTTCGGTGGGGCGGGGCGTGAAGCTCATGTACTCGATGGGCCCGAAGCTGGCGAAGGCGGGCGCGCCGGTGAGCAGTTCGAACTCCGCCTGGGCGCTGTTGCCGCCGAAGACCGGCGAGAACACGTGATCGAAGACCGCCTGGTCGCCGAGCGCTGCCCGCAGGGCGGGATGGACAGGATCGGGCAGCGGGGACTTGACCGCCAGGTTGCGGGGATCCACCAGGCTTTCCAACAGCACGACATAGACATTACGCGGCCGGGCCAGCGGGCCGGCCGGGAAGGCCAGCAGGTGATCTGACAGCGGCAAATGGGCGAGGCGCTCGTGCGCCAGGCGGGCGCGAGCCGAGACGTACCAGACGGCCGCCAGGCGTCCGAAGTCCTTGGCGTTTTGAATATCGGAAAAAAACCAGAATTTGACCCGCGCCGGCCACCAATCCAGGGCCGGGCGCGCCATCAGGGCCAGCACCAGGGCCAGCAGCAGCGCCAGCCGTGCCGTCAACGTCAGGGCGCGCCGGCGCCGCGAGGCGTGACGCCACCACCGGGCAAAGATCACCAGTGGCGACAGGAACAGAAGCAGCAGGACGAATAGACCCAGGCCTACGCCCAGGCCCCACCACGGCTCGGCGCGCAGGAGTTCCGGCAACAGGCCCAGGTCGGAGGGCGACGGCAGGCGCATGAAAGCGCGGCAGAAGATGTCCACCAGCAGGTAGGTGGCGAGGAGCGGCGGGGCTCCGGCGGCGCCGCCGAGAAAGCACGCCAGCAGGCATCGCCCGGCTGGCCAGGCCATGACGACGATCAAGGCCGCCAGCAGCGGCAGTTCCATGCGCCAGCATCCCTGGAACCAGCACAGCGGGTTGCTGCTCAACAGGTAGAGCCGGGAGTGCCGGACCAGCTCGTGATAGAACAGCAGCGTGGCCAGGCTGGCGGCCATGCCGGCACCGACGGCCGCCAGGCGCAGCCACGCGGGCGCCGGCGCCGCAACCAGGAAAGTCCACAGGCTGGAGCCCCGCGACGCCCGGACCGGGCGGCGCGGGGCGGACGATCCGTGCGGTGCATGAATTTCGTTGCCGATCATCGTGGCCATACTACAGGGCTTCCGACGGTTGTTCAACCCCCGCCCCGGTGATGATGCAGGGGGCGGTGGGTGCGGCGCGAGTGCCCGATGTTTGTTGGCGGGCAATGCGCTTGACACCAACGGGGATGCGGCGTAAAGACGGCGCGAGGTCAGCATCCGCATCTGGAGCGCTGAGGGACTGCGCGCATGGAGCCGGAGAACATCACGACCAGCCGTTCCCGCCCGCCGGCCCTCCGGGGTTGGTGGGGCGTTGGTCTGGTTTTATTCCTGGCCCTGTTGACCTGCCTGTGGTTCGGGTTTTTCCCCTATCGGACCTTCATGGGCGACGATTTGAGCCTCATGGTCAGCCTGCGCGCGATCCCGGCGGGGAGGGGCATCGCGCACGCCCTGACCGCGGTGGGTGCGAATAAATATCGGCCGGTCTGTTTGCTGTTTACCCATCTGGCGCACCGGTTCCTGGGCGACAACTTCACCGCTTATTATCTCCTGAACCTGGGCATGGAATGGCTGAATGCCTGCCTCGTGGCCTGGCTGGCTTATCGTCTGTCGCGCCGGCAGCGCTTCACGGCCTGGGCCGCCGGGAGCATGTTCATTTTTTCCCGGTTCAGTTATTACAACGTGTATCAAGTCCTGGGCGGCGTCTTGGAGGGTCTGGCCCTGACTTGGTTCCTGCTGCTGGTCATCGCGACGCAGCGGGCCTATGCGCAGCGCACGCTGCGCGCCTGGATCGGGCCGGTGACCTTTTATCTGCTGGCGGTTTTCACCCATGAAAGATATGTGGTGCTGGGTGGCTTCCTGACGGCGGCCATCTGGCTGGCGCCGGCGACCTTCAGGACCGTCGGGCCCCGGTTGCTGACGGCGGCGATGCCCAGCGCGGTGCTGCTGCTCAACTATACGCTCAAGACACAGGTCTTCAAAATAAACTTTTATGAAACCGGCGGCGGGGTGTCGGTGCCCTTCGATATTCGCCGCGTCGTACACTTCTTGCTGACCGGCGGCCTGAACCTGCTGGGGTTTAATGTCGGACCAGACTATTTGAGCGGGGTGCATGTTGCTGCTGCCGGCCACACCGGATGGGTGGTGGGTGGTCTGCTGACCGCAGCCCTGGCCAGCTTGGTGGTGGCCTATCTTTTCCATCCGGACCGCGCTCTTCCGCGGCGACCCGGCGAAGAGGCCCGGAACCTATTCCTGCTCCTGGTACTGGGAACGGTGTTGTTGCTATCCGCTGCGGTTTCTTTTCACCAGGAATATCGCTGGCTGTATGCCCCCTACGTCGTGCTCCTGCTGGGTGCGGCTTATCTGAGCGGCCGCCTGGCTCCGGCGGGCCAGTTGCGCGGGCTGCTGATGGCGGGCGTGCTGGTGGCCGCCGGCAGCGTGGACCTGTTCTATCGCGGCTATCTGGACCATGTTTATTTCATGGATAGCCAGAAGATCGCCCATTCCGCCCGCTCCGTGATCCTGGATAAATATGGGCCGGAATTAGCGCGCCGGCACGTGGTCATCATTGGCGCTCCCACCGTTGTCCGTAAATGGATTTTTCTGGACCGCACCTTTTTCACCTTCTACACGGGCGCGCCGGGCCTCCGCGTGCAGTATGTGGGTGATTTCCAGCACCTGACCCCTGCAGCAGGGGCGGTGACGAATCTGCTGGTCTTTGCCTATAATCCCATGCAGCGGGCGTTCGTGGATATCACGCCGCAAGCCCGCTCGGCGCTGGTCAGCCGCGCAGCGGCGTCGTGGTCGCCCCGGCTTGATTTTCTGGCCGAGCGCCAGCGCGGGAAAATCCATGCTGTCGCCGGCCCGGACCCGGCGGCCGGCAGCGGCGTATTGTTCATGGATTGGATGGGTGAGTTGGGCGTCGAGCCCACGATGACGGTCATCAATGGCTTCACCTGCACCTTCGAAAACATCACGCTTCAGGCGGATGATGTCTTATCCTTCAAAGTCGGGATGCCGCTACTCGTTGGCGACGGCACCATGGCCTATGTGGATATCACGGCGGCTGATGGCCGCCGCCAGCGGCTGTGGCTGGCCAGTCTGTTGCCCGCCGACGCCACGGGCATCCGCTGGGCCTCAGTCTGCATCCCCTGCCGGGCTTATGCGGGACAGGTGGTGGCCCTGACCTTCGGCGTACAGTCGCCCACGGTGGATTTGGATGGCGATTGGGTGGCCTTTAGCTCGGTGCTGCTCGGCCCGTTACGCAAGCCGGGGCGCCCTGCATCGCAGGGGTTGACCGGCCCGTGACGCCCGCGTTTATTCCCATCAAGTGCCCCGCAGAAGCGCCATGCGACCCCTCCGGGGGGCGTCCCCGGCGCTTTTGCTTTTCCAAGCCCCGGTTTTTTTGGTAACGTGCGCCCGTGTCATGGTTTATTTCACCTTGGTTGGCCTGCTGGCGGCAGCGTCGGCTGCTGATTGAATTGACGCGTCGCGAAATCGTGCTCAGCACCCGCGGCACGTTGTTAGGCGTGCTGTGGCTGGTGCTCACGCCCCTGCTGCTGCTCGCGGTCTACACCTTCGTGTTCGCCGGCATCCTGCCGGCGGCCGCCGGCGCCGGCTCGTGGCAGGACACCGGCCTCAGAATTTTTGCCGCCCTGATCCCTTTCAGCCTGTTTGCCGATGTCTTGACGCGTTGTCCGTTGCTGATTGTGGCGCATCCCAATTACGTCAAGAAGATGGTGTTTCCGGTGGAACTGCTGCCGGCGGCCCGCGTGGCGACCGCGGCGTTCTTCTCGCTGATCAGCCTGGCACTGTTGCTGCTGTGCCAGGCGGTGGTTTGGCGGCACGTTTATATCCAATGGCTGCTGGTGCCCGTGCTCTACGCGCCGCTGTTGCTGCTCTGTCTGGGGGTGGGCTGGTTCCTGGCCGCGCTGGGCGTTTACGTGCGCGACATCGCGCACCTCAGCGGCCTGCTGGCCAGCATCTTGTTGTTCCTGACACCGGTGTTTTATCCGCTGTCGGCCGCGCCGGCGCGGGTGCGATGGCTGCTGCTGTGCAATCCGTTGACGGTAATCGTGGACAGTTTTCGCCAGACACTGGTGGCGGGCGCGTGGCCGGACTGGCGGGCGTGGGTGCT
The DNA here is from genome assembly GCA_903871765.1 of uncultured Lentisphaerota bacterium. Lineage (GTDB taxonomy): Bacteria > Verrucomicrobiota > Kiritimatiellia > CAIQIC01 > CAIQIC01 > CAIQIC01. The sequence continues at coordinate 20,584 of CAIQIC010000167.1, read as the reverse complement.
GTGTCTGGCGGGCTGCTTTGTGCTTTGCCATCTGGGCTATCTGTGGTTTGCGCTGACGCGCCGGGGGTTTGCCGATGTCGTCTGAGCCCGTCATTCAGGTGACAGGTTTGGCCAAGCGCTACCGTCTGTGGCACTCGCCGAGCGCGCGGATCAAGGCGCCGCTCCTCGCGGCGGCAGCGGAACGGCTGCACCGGCGCGGCCGGCTGGCGGAGGCGCTGTGGCGCAAAGCGCACACGTACTTTGAGGATTTCTATGCGCTGCGCGATGTGTCCTTCTCCGTGAACCGCGGCGAGGTGATCGGCATCATTGGCCGCAATGGTTCGGGTAAAAGCACCCTGTTGCAAATCCTTGCCGGGACGCTCCAGCCGTCGCAAGGTACGGTGCAGGTCAAGGGTCGGGTGTCGGCGATCCTGGAGCTCGGCACCGGTTTCAATGCCGAATTAACCGGGCGTGAAAACGTGCGGCTGACGGCGACGGTGCAGGGCGTGGTGGGCCGGGAGCAGGAACACTTGATCGCACGCGTGGCCGAGTTTGCGGGCATCGCCCAGTTTTTCGATCAGCCGGTACGGAATTACTCTTCCGGCATGTTTGTCCGCCTGGCCTTTGCCTGCGCCATCAGCGTCGACCCCGACATTCTGATCGTGGATGAAGCCCTGGCCGTGGGGGATGCCAAGTTCCAGGCCAAATGCTTTGAGCATTTGCGCCAATTGAAAAACAAGGGCGCCAGCATTCTGCTGGTCACCCATTCGACGGAACAGATCGTGATCCACTGTTCACGAGCGCTCTTGCTGGACCAGGGCACGCCGCTTCTGCTCGGCGAACCGCGCACGGTGGCCAATCGGTACATGGATCTGCTGTTCGGGAAGGAACGGGTAGCGCCGCCGGGCGCCGTTGCGGAAACAACCCCGGCCACGATAACACCGCCCGCCGCCCCATGCCTGCTGAGCACGACGACCGACGTGTTTGCGACGCGCAGCAGCTATAATCAAAACGAATACCGCTGGGGTGATGGCACCGTGGCGATCCTGGACTACTATCTGGAGGCGGGGGGGCAGCCCTATCCGTCGGAGATCGACAGCGGACAAACCATACGCTTGTGCGTGGCGGTACGATTTGATGCCGACATCATGCGCCCGATCTTCGGATTGACTGTCAAAACCAAGGAGGGCGTGACGGTCTATGGCGTCAACTCGGAGGCTCTCGATGGTGCGTGTTTTCAACAACTGGGGCGGGCGAAAACGACGGTTCAGGTGGACGTGGAATTTAGCTGCCGGCTGGCGCCGGGCGATTACTTCCTTTCGCTGGGTATCGCGACGCGCCAGGGCGAGGAGGTCATCCCCCACGACCGTCGCTACGACAGCATTCATGTGGTGGTGCGGCGCCACCAACGCTTCTTCGGGTTGGCCGATCTCGACCTGACCCTGCGCGCCCGGCAGATAACTCCATGAGCACACACCCATTATCCTCCGTATATGTGCAGCATGAGCTGACGCGTGTTTGGTCGCGGCCCGGCTATGCCGGCATTCCCTACAGCGATGGCGACGAGCCGGAAAAACGTATTGCAGAAATTCTGGAGCAGGCGGGCGATCTTTCCAGCCTGTCTTTTGAGCTGGCCCGGCAATGCACCGACTGGCCTGCGCGTTATCATTTATCAAGTGCACGCGCCAATCTGCTCCGTCCGTTCACGGCCGCGCTCGGCGGTGACGTGTTGGAAATCGGTGCCGGCTGCGGCGCCCTTACCCGTTTTCTGGGTGAATGCGGTGGACGCGTGCTGGCGTTGGAAGGCAGTCCCCGCCGTGCCGCCATGGCCGCCGCCCGGACGCGGGACCTCGCCCATGTAACCGTGGTGGCGGAGAGCCTTGAGCACTTTGAATGGCCGGCGCAGTTCGATGTGATCACGCTGGTCGGCGTGCTCGAATATGCCGGCCTTTTTATGCACGCGGAGAATCCGCCGCTTGCCATGCTGCAGCGTGCGCGCGCCTTGCTCCGGCCCAACGGCACGCTGCTCCTCGCTATTGAGAACCAGTTGGGCCTGAAATACTTTGCCGGCGCGGGTGAAGATCATACGGGCCTGCCGATGTATGGCCTCGAAGGGCGTTACCGGCCTGAGCAACCGCGGACGTTCGGTCGTGCCGCTCTGGCCGATTTGTTGCGGCAAGGCGGGTTTTCCGCCATGGACTTTCTGCTGCCTTTTCCCGACTATAAATTGCCGTCATCGATCATTACGGCCGCAGGCTTGCAGCGCAAGGATTTCGATGCGGCTGCTTTCGCCTGGCAAAGCGCCTGTCGTGATCCGCTGCTGCCACCGTACCGCAATTTCGCGCTGGAACTGGCTTGGCCGATCGTCTTTGCCAATGGCCTCGCGCTGGACCTGGCCAACTCATTCCTGGTGGCGGCTGCGCCCACGGCGAAGCCCTTCATGGACCCGCGCATGTTGGCGTTCCATTACAGCACGGGCCGTCAGGCCGCCTACTGCAAAGAGATTGTTTTTCGTGACGACGGCACGGGCGGCATCCAACTGGCGTACAAACGCCTGGGCCGTGGCACGCCGCCCGCCGGAAACGCGCCTACGCCGCCCCTTCAGTTTGTCTGTCACGATGCTGCCGACTATCACGCCGGCATCACCCTGTCGTTTGAATTCATCCGCCTGGTCACAACCGACGGATGGCGGGTGGAGCAGGTCGCGGCCTTCCTGCGGCGTTATCTGGCTGTGCTGCAAACGCTCGCCCGGGAGCAGGGCCTGGAGGTGGACGTGTCCTCCGCGCGCGCGCTGGTGGCTGGAACCTTGTTTGATGCCTCTTTCCGGAACATCATCATCCATCCCGAGGGAAAGCCCGCATTGATTGACCAGGAATGGATACACCCCGGGCCCATGGAATTGGGTTTTCTACTGTTCCGAACGATCCAATCGAATCTCATGATGATCAGCCGATGGGGAACCCATGGCTATGGCAGCCAGTTCACCCCGGCTGCTTTTTTCGTGGCGGTCCTGGACGCCGCCGGCTTGCCGGTGACCACGGACGATCTCCGGCGCTACAGCGCGGCTGAAGCCGAACTCCAAAATCATATTGTCGGATATGATTTATGTTATCAAGAGTTGGTCAAGGCCTGGATGGCGCAACCGTTGAAGACGCAGACGGGGCAAGGCCGAGTCGCGCAACTATTGATTGAGTGCGAAGCGCAGTTGGCCAGCGCCATGGCGCAGTTGCGCGCCGCGGAAGACGCCCTGGCCGCCCGGCGCAAGTCACTGTTTGGACGACTGGCCGCGTGGCGGATTATGGGCGGGAACCGGCCCGCCTCCTGAACGGCGCTTTTGCTTTTCCAAGCCCCGGTCCTTTTGGTAACGTGCGCCCGTGTCATGGTTTATTTCACCTTGGTTGGCCTGCTGGCGGCAGCGTTGGCTGCTGACTGAATTGACGCGTCGCGAAATCGTGCTCAGCACCCGTGGCATGTTGTTGGACGTGCTCTGGCTGGCGCTCACGTTCCTGCTGTTGCTCGCGGTCTACACCTTCGTGTTCGCCGGCATCCTGCCGGCGGAGCGTGGCTCGTGATGGCGGGGGCGGACAGCCGCTGGTTCCTGTGTCCCTCGCCGGACCACCTGGTCCGGGCGCTGGCGGACGTCGCGGCGTGCGTTGCGTTGCGCGCGGCGGAAAATCCGCACCCGCTCCTCGGCCTGTTGTTGCCGGCGGACACCGCGCAGGTGTTGGATGTGGGCTGTGGCGGCGCGCAACCGTTGCGCGGCTTGGCGGCCGGGCCGATCACCGCCGTGGACCTGTACGCGCCAGCCCTGGCCGCCCTGCCGGAAGCGATGGAAAAAATCAACGTCGACGCCCGGCAATTGCCGGCGGTGCTGGGGGCGCGCGTGTTCGACGCCGCCCTGGCCCTGAATTTCCTGGAATATCTGCCGCGCGCCGCGGCCGAGGTCCTGCTGGCGGATCTGGAGGCCCGCACGCGGAAGGCCTTGGTCTGTTTCGTGCCGGTCGAATCCGCGGAACTCGAACACGAGGCCGACTATCAAGACTTTCGGCAGCGCCAGTTGGCCGCCTTGCCGCCCGAGCAGCGCGAACTCCAGCAGCATTGCTCGGAGTGGACCGCCGCGGATTTTCTGGCGCGCGGTTATGACGTGCTGGAGGTGAACAGTAACCACGGCCCCGGATTCAACGCCTTTTATGCGTTTCGCCTGGGCGCCGACCATCGGGCGGCGGTGCGCGCCGCCCTGCAGGAACGGTGGGGCAGCCGGCCCTGGACGTCGGCGGGGGCGGCGGGCGCCTTTACGGAAGCCCGCCGGACCCGGGAAATGCCTTTTGATCAATATCAGCGTTACCATCCGATCCAGGAGGCTGTGGAGGCGCTGCGCCCTTCGGGTACGACCCGCTGGCGGATCCTGGACGTTGGCGGCTGGCCCGGAACCTTGCGCGAATTCCTGCCCGCCGATCGCATCACCGTGGTTGACCAGGAAATGAAAACCGGCGTGGACCTGGCGGCGGACGGGCGTTGTTTGCCGTTTCCGGACGGCCGGTTTGATGCGGTGGTGTCTTCCGACACGCTGGAACACATTCCCGCGGCGGACCGGAACGCCTTCTTGGGGGAACTGCTGCGCGTGTCGGCGGGACCGGTGCTGATCGGCGCGCCCTTTGCGGATCCGGCCGTGCGGCAGGCGGAAGACCTGTTGGACCGGCTGATCATCGCGTCGCACGGCCAGCGGTATCCGTTTCTGGAGGAGCACCGGCGGCACGGCTTGCCCGAGCTGGCGGCGACCCAAGGCTTTCTAGCGGACCGCGGCCGGGCGGTGTTGATCCTGCCGAACGGATATCTGTCCCGGTGGCTGGGGGCACTGAGCGTCTTTTTCCTCTTTCAGTGGCGCTGGCAAGATGAACCGCTCTCCCGCGCGTTGAATGCCTGGTATAACGAACACTTTTATGAGGCCGACAATGTCGAGCCGGCGTATCGCCATCTGCTGGTGGCCGTGCGCGGAACCTTGCCGGACGGTTTGCGCGCGCTGGTTCGTCCCGTCCCGTCCGCAACCCCGCCGGAGGTGTGGGTACAGGGCGCAGGCCTGTTGAAGGCGTTGCTGGAGCGGCGTGCCGCGCTGGCGGAAGTGCACCAGGCGGAGGCGGAGGTGCGCCTGGCGGAGAACCAGGCGCGCTTGGCGGAGGTTGAAAAAGAATGCCAGCGCAACGCGGCCCGCGTGCAGGCGTTGGAAGCGAATCTGGCTGCCTGGCGCGCGTCCCTGTGGGGCCGCCTGACCACGGTGACCGACCGGTGTTTCGAGATTGCGCGTCTGCCGGTCCGGGCCGGGCGCTATGCCCTGGATCGTGAACTGCGGCGCAAGGCGCTGGACCATCTGGCGCGGCGGTGGCATAGGCGGCGGTACAACCGGCCGCTGGTTTGGCCGAACCTGGAGTGGTTGCTGGCGCGACTGGAGCTGGATGTTCCGGCGGAAGCGGTGGCCAAGCTGCTGGGTCATTGGCTGGGCCGCCAGGAAGAGGCGCGTTATGCGTCTATGTTGTCCGCCTTGCGCGCCGCGGCCACGGATCAGCCCGGCACGGTGCGGCGCGCGCTGGAGCTCTATCCGGCGGACAGTCCGCCCCTGCCGCGGCTGCGCATCCTGTTGGTCTGCGGTGAATTTCCGAATCCCGTGCATGGCGGCGGCGGGCGGGTGGCGGATTTCATCAAGATCCTGGGCGAACGGCACGAGGTCCTGGTGGCCACCTGGTACGATCGGCGGCGGGACCATGACGCCTTTGTGGAACTGGCACCCTACTGCCACGTGTTGCACGGGCTGACCTTCGAAGACCTGGAAGGCGGCTGTATCGGCAAGCTGCTGCAACTGCTCGGCGGCCAGCCGGCAGACATCGTGCATTATGAGTGGCCGCGCGCGCTGCTCAGCCATGACCGCCGGTTGGGGCGGCATCACATCTACACGCACATGGAAGCGGTCTCGTGCAGCCTGTGGATTGATCTGCGACGGATGGAACCGCTGACGCCGGACTGGCTGCGGCGCTTCGCGCAACTGCTGGCCATGCTCGACGTCGAGACGCAGGCGGCACAACGCGCCGACCTGCAGGTCGTGACGACCGACAAGGATGGGCAGTTTCTGGCGCGCTTTTGTCCGCAGACGCCGTATTACGTGGTCAATACGGGCGTCCTGCTGGAAACCTTTGTCCTGCCGGAGCGGCCCCCCGCGCCGGCCACGCTGGCCTTTATCGCCAACTTCACGCACTACCCGAACCAGGACGCGGCGCACTTCTTCATGCGCGCCGTCTGGCCGAAGCTCGTCGCGGCGGTGCCCGGCGCGCGCGTGCTGCTGGTCGGCGCCGCTCCGCCGCCGGACATCCGCCAATACCACAATGGCCGGAACGTGGTTGTGACCGGCCGTGTGCCCGATGTGCGCCCCTACATCCAGCAGGCGACGGTGTGCATCGCCCCGCTGGTCTCCGGCGCCGGCATCCGGGCCAAGGTGCTGCAGTATTCCGCGCTGCACCGGCCCAGCGTGGTGACCTCCATTGCCGCCGAGGGCCTGGAATTCGTGCCCGGACAGGATCTGTATCTGGCTGACGACCCCCGTCAGTTTGCCGCCCGCGTGGCGGAATTGTTGGTCGACGCGGACCGGGCCCGGGCGCTGGCCGATCGGGCGCGAGCCAAGACGTACGCGCTGTTTGACAATCGGCGCATCGCGGAGCAGGGGCTCGGCAACCTGTACCGCCTGTTGCGCGCCGAAAAGGAGCCGGTATGAGCGGAAACGGATTGGCGAGCGCCGTCGCGTGGTATGTCGGCAACCATCTGGTGGCCCGGCTGCCGTCCTTCCGCCTGCGGCACGCCTATTATCGCCGCGTGCTGGGCTACGAGCTCGGCCCGGGCTGCTGCCTCCACATGGGCTGTTTCTTCACCGGCCGGCACGTGCGCATCGGACCCCAAACCATTCTGAACCGCAACTGTTATGTGGATGGACGCGTAGGCGTGCAGATCGGCGCCAATTGCAGCATCTCGCCGGAGGTGTACATCCTGTCCCTGGACCACGACCCGCAAAGCCCCGACTTCGCCACGCGTGGCGGCGTGACGACCATCGGAGACCATGTCTGGATCGGCGTGCGCGCGATCATCCGGGCCGGCGTGACCATCGGCGAGGGCGCCGTGATCGGCGCCGGCGCGGTGGTGACCCGCAATATTGCGCCCTGGCGCATCGCCGTCGGCAATCCAGCCCGGGAAATCAAGGACCGCAACCGCGACGTCCGCTACGGTTGCCGCTACTTCACCTGGTTCGACACCGATATTCAGATGGGCACCTGATGAAAAACCTGCGGCATGCGCTCGCGCGTCTGTGGTCCCGTGTTCCGGGCGTCGTCGCCGCCGACCCCGCCACAGCGCAGCGCCTGCAACTGCTGCCCGTGGGCGGTCCGCTGGCGGCGGTGCCGGCGCCCGCCGCTCCGCCGGAATCGTTTTCGAAGGCGGGCATCGTGGTGGTCTCCTATTTTGGCCCCGCTTATTTGCGCCAGTGCCTCGCCAGCGTGCTGCACCGCACCGCCTGGCCGAATTTCCGCGTCGTCGTGGTGGACAACGGTTCCGACAGCGCCACCCGGGACTACCTGCGCGGCGCGGCAGCGGGCGATCCGCGCCTGGAGGCGGTGTTCAACGGCCGCAACCTCGGCTTCGCGGCGGCCAACAACGTCGGCCTGCGCCGGCTGGACGACTGCGCCACGCTGGTGCTGCTGAATAACGACACCATCGTGCCGCCGGGCTGGCTGGACAACCTGGTGCGCCATGCCGCGCAGCCCGACGTGGGGCTGGTCGGACCGGTCACTAACTGGACCGGCAACGAGGCGCGCATTGACGCTGCCTACGACAGCATCGCCGGCATGGAGCAGTTTGCGCGGGCCTACACCGCCGCCCACGCGGACCAACTGTTCGACATTGCCGTGCCGGCCATGTTTTGCGTCGCGTTCCGGCGCGAGGTGTTCCAGCGCGTCGGCGAACTGGACGAGCAGTACGGCGCAGGCATGTTCGAGGACGCGGACTATGCCGAAGCGGTGCGCGCCCAGGGCTGGCGCGCGGTATGCTGCGAAGACGCCTTCGTGCACCATTACGGCATGGCCAGTTTCTCCAAGCTGGACCAGGCGGCCTATCGCCGCCTGTTCGAGCGCAACCGCGAGTATTTTGAGAACAAGTGGAGCCATCCATGGACGCCGCACCAGGCGCGCCGCGCGACCTGAACCCCGCCGCTCCGCCGCCGGTCACTGTCGGCCTGGTGACGTTCAACGCGGCCGGCCTCCTGCCGCGCACCCTGCCCCGGCTGCTCGCGGTCACGCAGTACCCGGCCGTCCGCTGGCTGGTGGTGGACAACGCGAGCGCCGACGGCACGGCGGACCTGCTCGCCCGGGATTTTCCCGCAGTGCAGGTTGAGCGCCTGCCCGCCAATCTCGGCTACCCCGCGGCGGTGAACCGCCTCGTGGCGCGCGCGGATACCGAGTACGTGGCGCAGGTCAATCCCGACGTGCTGGTGGAGCCGGACTGGCTGGCGCCGCTGGTGGCGGCGCTGGAGCGCCAGCCGTCCGCGGCGCAGGCGGGTGGGCGCATCCTGCGGCCCGACGGCACGACCCAGTACTGCGGCTCGCGGCTGCATCCCCTGTACGCGCTTCTGGGCACGCGCGGCGCGCGCGATCCGGGCGCGCGGCCGGCGCGCGTGGATTTCCACAGCCCGCTCTTCCTGGTCCGGCGCGCCGCCTGGCAGGCGGTCGGCGGCTTCAGCGAGGTGTATACGCCGGGCTATTATGAGGACGCCGAACTGGGCTTTGCCTTCCGGCGCGCGGGCTGGCCGGTGTGGTACGTTCCGGAGTGCCGGGCCGTGCATCTCGACGCGGCCACCTTCGGCCGGCTGCCCCGGCGTGACTTCATGCGCCTCTACGAGCGGAACCGGCTGCTGTTCGTTTTTCGCAATTACCCGCGGTCGTGGCTGGCCGTGCACCTGGCGGGCGAGGGCCTCAAGGCGCTGCAAAGCCTGGCGGGCGGCTATGGCGCCGAATATTGCCAGGCGTGGGCCGCCGTGCGCCAAGCCTGGCCCGCGATTGTCCAGCGACGCACCGCGCTACGCGGCGGCGGCCGGGAGGATCTTCCATCGCCCGGTTGAGCAAGAGCGACGACAGTGCGTACGCGGGGCTGGAAGCCCCGCCCACGGGAGGAAACATGCGCTGGCTCGGCGGGCGTGATCGGTAGCGACATCGCCGCAGCCGCTCATGCTGGCGCCTGGGCCGTGAGGGGCAGCGACCAGGGGTGCTGCCAGTGGATGCCGAACGGGAGGTGATCGGCGTCGTGCAGGCGGATGTTCGTGAAGCCGGCTTGCGTCAATTCGCGCCATACGCCCGCGCGCGAAAACATGCGCATCTCGAGCGTCGCGCCCGCCCCGCCATGAAACACCAGGTCGCGAAACTCCTGCCGCTCCCCGGCGCGGGTGCGGTTGCGCAGCACCGGGGTTCCGGTTTCCGGGCCGGAAAGGTCATAGACAAACAGATCGGGGAAATGCTCGCGCGTGTCGCCGTCCGGCACCCACGGCACGGTGAGCAGAAAAAGCCCGCCGGGTTTCAGCAGTTCTCGCGCATGAACGAACGCGCGTGACACGGGCGGCGCCACGTGTTCCAGCACGTCCGATGAAATCAGAAAATCCAGCGTGCCCAGCCAGTCCGCCGGTGGCTGGGTGATGTCGAGCCGCGGCTCCTTATAATAATACGTGTTGGTGTAGCCGAGCCGCCGGGCGAGCGGCCGTGCGAAGCCTTCCCAGTCGCTCATGCCCGCTCCGCGCAGGTCCGGCCGTAGCGGAAAGTCGGGCAGCGCCAGGCTCGCGGCGAAAAAATGGCTCGACAGCAGGTGGATGATGGCGCGCTGGCGGACGGTGGAGCCACAGCCGGGGCAGGGGGGCGCTTCGCGCTGCAATTCGTCGAGCGGGCAGGTGCTGCAGGCGCCGCAGACGTTGCACACCATGCTCAGCCGTCCGTCGCGCACCGCCCCCGGCGGGCCCGGCCGCCGCCACCAGCCGGACCATGGGAGCGAGGTATTCATTCCGGGGGCGGAGTATAAGGCATCCCGGGCTGAACGCAATTCTTCCCTGGCTGGCCTCAAACTACGGGCGTTGGGCGCCGAACGGGGCGCGGTCCTCATGGCCCTCTCCCCATCCGCACCTAACATTAAATGTTCCGGCCGGAACGTCCAGTGTTAGGTCCGGAACCGGAGGCCGTTGGCGTGGCTTGGCATAGACCATGCGCCAAACGATGCCCCGAGAAGGTGCCAGCGGCATGAATACCCTCCACCGCTATCTCCCTTGGCCGGTTGCGGTGAGCCTTGGAGGACCGCACGCGGTTGCCGCCGCGGAAAAGTTGTTTGTTGCGCGCCGTAAAAGCCGGTATTCTGGCCGCCGTCATGACTGCGTGGCTCAACGATTCGTTGTTGCTCATTCCCGCCTACAACGAGGAGGCGGCCTTGGGATCGCTGTTGGACGAAGTGCGCGGTTTGTTCCCCGCGCTGGCCGTGGCGGTGGTGGACGACGGCTCCGAGGACCGGACGCCGGAGATCGCGCGCGCCCATGGCGCGGTGGTGCTGGGGCTGCCGTGCAACCTGGGCGTGGGCGGGACGATGCAGGCCGGATTCGAGTATGCCATCACGCGGGGCTATCGCCAGGTGATCCGCTGCGACGGGGATGGCCAGCATCCGCCGGCGGAAATCCCCAAACTGCTCGCCGCCCTGCAGTCCAGCGGCGCCGACCTGGTTGTCGGGTCCCGCTTCCTGGACGAGCGCGCCTACGCCGGCACCATCCTGCGGCACGCCGGCATCCGCGGCCTCGCCGCCCTGTTGTCCGCCGCCTGCCGTCAGCGCATCACCGATCCCACCTCGGGCTTTCAGGCGCTCAACCGCCTGGCGGCGTTTTTCCTGGCCCGGAACTGCCCCGCCGACTATCCCGAACCGGAATCCATCGCCCTCCTGACGCGGCAGGGGTACCGGGTGTGCGAAACCGCCGTGGCTTTTCGCGCGCGGCAGGGCGGGCAATCCTCCATCGGCAACCGCATGGCCCTGTATTACGCGCTGAAGGTGGCTCTGGCGCTGGTGCTCGACCGCGCGCGCGCCGTGGACCCCCGGTTTCATCGCGAGCGGGTCAAGGGGGACTGGGGCCTATGAACTATCTGGTGGATGTGCTCGGCATCCTTCTGATTCTGGCCAGCGGCCTGTTCTTCGTCATCTGGCGCAAGCGGCTGGGTTGGCTGGCCCGCGCCGGGCTGCTGCTCGGCATTGTGCTGATCGTGATTTTTACGGGCGTGACGTTGCACGATCCGGGCAGCCTGCACAGCCCGGAGCTGAAATTACGCGGCGTGACCGGCTTGCTGAGTTTTCTCGTGCTGATTGTCACCCTGGAGGCGGTGCGCCGGACGCGCATGCGGGAGCGGTATGCCCTGTTGTGGGTCGGCACGGGTTTGGTCATCCTGCTCTTCGCCATCTTCCCCCGCTCCGCGATGGCCTGGCTGCAGCAGCTCACCGGCATGCAGTACGTCACGGCCGTGGTGGTGGTGATCTTCGGCTTTCTGCTGCTGGTCGCCTTCCATATCTCCATCATGCTCTCGCGATTGCAGGACAATCAGGGCCGCGCCGTGCGCCGCATCGCCCTGCTGGAGGCGCGCCTCGAGGCCCTGGAGGCCAAACGGGAGGGCCCGCCCCGAAATCCTGTCTCCGCGCCGCCGCCCGCGCCGCCGGGACGCGCGTCCTGAGGCGAATGGCCTATGGTACTGATGTGCAGCGTGCTGTTCTGGGTCGTGGCGCTGACCGCCGTCGGGCGCTGCACGGCGCTGCTGCTGCGGGTCGAAAACGCCCGGCGGTGGGCGGGGCCGGCGGCGCTGGTCGCCCTGCTGGCCGGCAGCGCGCTGCTGTTCTTCCGCCCGCACGAGGAAATTCTCGGCGGCGAGGATCCGGGCGCGTACGTCAATGCCAGCGTGGCCTTCAGCCGGCAGGCCGGCGTGTTCCATCAGGACCCCCTGCTGGCGCAGGTGCCCGAGGCCGATCGCCCCGCCTTTTTCTACGGCCACGAGGGGTTTGGCCTGACCAAGGATGCCTGCCTGTGGGTCCGCGATGTGCCTACGGCGATGGTCGGGCCGTGGTTCCAGCCGGCGTACCCGGTGATGATGAGCCTGCTGGCGCGCCTCGGGCCGGCGTGGCTGGTGCTTTACGGGGCGCCGCTGCTGACCTGGCTGGCCACCCTGGCGCTGGCGTCGCTCGGCGCGCAATTGCTGGAGCGGCGCGGCGCCGGCGTGCTGGCGGCCCTGTTCTTCGTGTTGAATCCCGTGGTGTTCTGGAACGCGCGCAGCCCGCGGGCGGAACTGGGCGCGCTGCTGTTTCTCTGGGCGGGGCTGGCCCTGGTGGCGCATGCCTGGCGTTCGCCGGGTGAGCGCCGGCTGGCCGATTTTCTGCTCGGCAGCATTTGCCTGCTACTGGCGCCTTTGTTCCACATCACGGCCTGGTATGGCATTGTGCCCTTCGTGGCGGTGCTGCTGGTCAAGGCCTTCCGCGGCCGCCGGCTGTTCACGCTGGCAATCCCCCTGGCCTGCGGCGGCGCGGCGTTGTTCGTCTGGTACTTGCGCAAAGTGACGGACTGCTATCATCTACTCCGTTTTCTCGGTCCGTGGGCTGCGCCGTCGCCCGGTCGGGTGTCGGCCGTGGCGCTCGCGGCCGCAGCCCTGCTGGGATTGGCCCTGTGGCGGGCAGGCGGGTCACGCGGTACCGTCGCGCGGCCGCGCTACGCCGTCGCCGGCGTCCTGCTGGCGCTCGCCGTGGGAGCTTTTCTGCTCAGTTGGTGGGGCCGCGGGCCCCAGGGCCGCGTGCCGCTGCTGCCCGTCTGCGCCTGGACCCGCTCCCTCATCCTGGCGGATCTGCGCGGCTTCGGGCAGTTGGTCTCGCGCACGGCGCTGCTCGCCGGCCTGGCGGGGTGGGGCGCGCTGCTGTTCCGGCGCGGCACGCACGCGGATCTGCGGCTCGGACTCTGCGCGGCGCTCCTGCCCGCGCTGCTGCTCTCCGGTTGGATGAACAATTACATGATGGAAACGCGGCGCATGCTGATTTTTCATGCGCCCATGCTCGGCTTGTGCCTCGCCGCGCTGGTCGTGACCGTGGCGAGTCGGGGCCGCCGCGGGGCGACCTGGATCGCGACCGGGATGACCGTGCTGTTGCTGGCGGCCATGCTGCACGGACGAACGCACCTGCTCCGGCAGACGGATTTTGCCGGCAGTTATCGTTTTTTTGAGCGAATGGCCGACCCCATTCGCGCGCACAACGGCCTCCTGCTGGTCGAATACTCCAAGGCGGGCGCGCCGCTGGAACATCTCTTCGGCATCCCCACGCTGGAACTGGACAACGAGTACCACGCCACGAGCTACGCGCAAGCCGAGACAGCGTGGGCGCGGCTGATGAAGTTGCATCCCGGCCGGGACTGCTTCTTCCTGACGCCGTTCCAGCAACCGTTCAGCGCGCGGTTTGTCTTCCAGCCGGTGCGGCGGGCGACCCTGGCCACCACGGCGCTGGCGCGCGAGTTGCATGAACTCCCGCGCCGGATCCTGCCCTATGAAGAAACCTATACGCTGTACCGTATGCAGTTGCGCACGGCGGAACACGCTGGGACCGCGCACGGGCGGGTGCCGTATCGCTTCCAGCCCGATGCGGGCAATATGGGCCTCCGGGGTTTCGCCAACGTCCGGAACGAAAGCTGGAGCCTGCGCGGCCTGGCGCTGACGGCGGGCGTTGCCCGCGACGTGCCGCTGGCGGCGGCGGATGGCCCGCCGCTGACCACGGACGGCCTCTATTTCTTTTTTCATGGACCGTTCACCCCTATCCGCCGCCCGCGGCTCGAGGGCCTGCCGGCCGATGCCGTGCGACAGGACTGGCTGTGGCTGGCGGATGAATGGTGGGTCCTGCGTCTGCGCGGGTCGGCGCTCAGAATCCCGCGGCAACTGGAGCTGTCCTGTCCGGAGGACGGGTTGCTGGCCGACGTCCAGTTGCTCCGCGACGGCGTCTTCACTTCCGTGGCGGGAGCCTGGCCGGCGGCGGCGACCGTGGAAAGACAACTGCCGCCGATCCGCGTCCGCTGGACCCTGGCCCAGGCCGAGTTGGTCCTGCCCGCGCCATCCGGTCCGGACGGCGAACTGTTCCTCTACTTCGCCGCGCCGGAGGCGGTTGGCCCGCAAGTCAGCCTGTCCGTCGCGGCGCTCGGCCAAACCGCGGTCACCGCGCGCGCCGTACGCACCGGTCCGCCGCAATGGCTGATTTGCCGCGCCGCCGCCATCGGCCTGCTGCCGCCGCAGGCCGTGATGACGCTCGCCACGGATCCGCCCTGGAATTCCGGCGTGCGCGGCTACCCAGACGATTTGGGCATCCTGCTCGGCTGCGTCGTGGTGGCGGAATAACCGGCGGCAGTGGCTGGAGGGCGGCAGGCCGTGGGTTGTGTGTTGGAGGGCGGCAGGCCTCTGCCGCCGCTCTAATCAATGGGGCATGCGTGACGGCGACGGGGCCCGTCGCCCTCCAGGGGGAACGCGATGGATTGGAAGGATCTTTTTTATCGGCTGGGACTGCGCGGCGCGGCCTGGCAATGGCGCGCGTGGCGCTGGCAGCGGCGCTGGGATGAAGTCCAGGCGCGCTGGCGCGATGGGCGGCGACACGTGCTGTATCGGCACAAGATCTGCGCCTGCGGTGCGCTGGTGGACCGCCAGGACCGGACCTGCCTGCGGTGCGGGCGGGCGGTGACGCCGTGGACGGTGCAGGCCGCGTTGCGCGCCGTCGGCTTGGCGCTCCCGGCGCGGGGGCCGGTGACGGCACTGTTGCTGGCGGCCAACGTGGTTGATTTTGCGATCATGCTGCTGGTCGCCGGACCGCGCGGTCTGCAGGCGCCAACGTCGGCGGCCCTCCAGGCCCTGGGCGCCCTGGTGCCGCCGCACTTCTGGGGTGGGGAATACTGGCAGCTCATCACCTACGGCTACTTGCACATCGGGTTGCTCCATCTGGCCTTTAATATGTTCGCGCTGTCGCAGATCGGTCCGGAATTGGAGCGGCAGGTGGGCGGGGCGCGGTTCTTTGCCGTCTACACGCTGGCCCTGCTCGGCGGCGGGGCGGCGGACGTGCTGTGTCGGTCGGCGGATTTCGTTACCATCGCCGGCGCCTCCGGCGCGTTGTTCGGCCTGATCGGGCTGGGCATGGCCTATGCGCACTTTAGCGGCGGCGCGTTGGGGTTGATGCAGCGGAATTTCTTCATCAAGTGGGCGGTTTACAGCTTTATCTTCGGCTATATGGTCGGCGCGGACAACTATGCGCACGGCGGCGGTTTCGTCACCGGCGCGGCCCTGGGCTGGCTGCTGGCGCGGCCGCGCGACGGCGGCGACCGCGTCTGGACCGCGCTGGCCTGGATCCTGACCCTGCTCACCCTCGCCGCCTTCGCCGGGCTGGCGCTGGGCAGGTGATCAGCGATACAATGCACGCAGGACCTTTCTTGGGAGAAACGCCGTAGAGCGTCACCCCTGCGGGACGCGAAACAAGTTATGAAGATCGTCCGATGAATGTGGCCAACGAAAAACGCCTCGCCGCCCGCGCGACCGCGCTGGGCGAAAGCGCCTCCGCCGCGGTCTTCCCGGAACTGGCCGACTTGGCGCTCTCGGACTCGCCCTTGGTGCGCCGCCTGGCCGCCTCGGCCCTTGGGAAGCTCGCGGGGATCGTGGACTCCGCGGCGTCCGTTGACTTGCTGCGCCCGCTGCTGGCCGATGCGCACCCGCAGGTGCGGCAGTACACGGCCAAGGCGCTTGGGGCGTTCGGCGTGGCAGCGGCAGCCGCCTTGCCGGACCTGCGCGATCTCTTCCGGAACCCGGCGGAGAAGGATTACGTGAAGCGTTCCGTCGCTGCCGCGGGCCAGACCATTCGCGAAGCCGTACGCATCGCCGAGCGGACGGCGGTGCACCGGTGCGGACGGTGCTCCCGGACCGTGGCGGCGGACGAATTCGCCCGTTCGCAGAAAGCCTTTCAGCGCACCTATTGCGACGCGTGCTTCGACGAGGTCTTTCTCCAGCGCCGCAACTGGGAAACACAAGTGGAACTGAACAAGAACATCCAGGCCGCCAATGGCACGTTGGTGCAATCCGAGGGCGAGCGGATCATTGCCGAGGAACTCGCGGCTTTGGGCATCGCATTTCGCTACGACAACCGGTTCCGCATCATCAAGGGGTACGCCATCCGCCCCGATTTCTACCTCCCCGAATTCGACCTCTACATCGAATACTGGGGCATGGCGGACAACCTCGACTACCAGGTCGGCATGCTGGAAAAGAAGAAACTGTATCAGCAGGCGGGCAAGAAACTGGTGTCGCTCTATGCGCACGATAAGCCGCGACTGCGCGAGTCGCTTCGGGAGAAACTGGCTAGCCACGCCCGGCTGCCATCTCCGCCGGACCAGGAGAAGAACCCGGCATGAATGCCGTCAGGAAACGCCGTACAGCGTCTCCTGGACGCGAAGCAAGTTGCCCTTTTGCCTCCGCACGCGCCGACAGAGAAGAGGGCCCATGATTGCCGTTGACGGGCCTGCCAGGGCGCGATAATCTGCCTCCTGTAAGGAGGGGCGGGGCGGGTAAAACAGGGGATAACGGGGATGGCTGAAATCAAATTCGCATGCCCGAATTGCCAACAGCATCTCAACGCACCGGCGGAGATGGGCGGAACCCGGCTGGCGTGTCCCACCTGCCGGAAGGAGATGCAGATCCCCACGGCGCTGCCCATCCAAATCGCGCCGCAAAAACAGCCGCTGACCGGCCGGATTGTGGCGGGCTTGGTGGGCGGATTGATCCTGGCCATCATCGTGATGAACATCTTCGTGGCGCTCATCAGCGATATGAACGCCAAGGAGCAGAGCATGGCGGTCAAGACGGTATCCGTCCTGGTTTTCTTCTTATGCTGGGCCGGGGCCGTGGTCGTGGCCGTCAAGGCCAACCGGGCCGCTAAGGGGTGGCGGTGGCTGTTGATCTCCAACGCGTGTCTTTCCTTCGCCCTGCCCCTGGCTGGGTTTTTCATGGGCGGCAAGTCCGCGTACCAGTTTTCGACACAAGGGCGCCAAATCGAGGCGGCGGTGTTTTCGCCATCATCCTGGGCGTGCTGGGCTTCTTCCTAGGCGCCATTTTCCTGACCATCGGCTTGCTGGTTGGCCGGGACAAACAGAGGACGTGATGACGGGAGATTGAGGATACAGATGGTTTGAAATAAGATGTTATTTGTTATTTTTAGGACTGACCCCGGGGCTGCGGACCCCAGGGCTGCGCGGATCGGGATCGAGCCTTCTTGAAGCCTTTCAATTTTGTTGGAACAACGCGAGGCCATTTGAGGACAGATGATCAAACAATGGCACCGAGCCTATTCGGTGCACCAGCGGCGGGTTCACCTAAAGACTCATGCCGGTCGTATGCCAGCAGCGGCGAGTTTAAGCCAGATGGAATAAAGAATAATGCCAGAAAACCTGATTGAACGGTATTTGACGGACATGGGCGAGGTGCGCGGCACACGGTCGAATGTGCCGGAGACGTCGTTTTACCCCGCGCTGGAAGGGTTGCTCTCGGGCATCGGGAAGAACCTTTCGCCCAAGGTCCGCTGCGTGATCAATCTGGCCAATCGGGGCGCGGGGCTGCCGGATGGCGGCCTGTTCTCCGCTGATCAGTTTCGCCGCAAGACGGGCGACGGTGAAGCCAAGGATAATCCATTTCTGGTTCAGAACCCGGCGCGGGGCGTGATCGAGGCCAAATCTCCGGCGGAAGATGTCCAGCAGGTGGTCGGGACCGAGCAGGTGGAACGCTACTGGAAACGGTACGGCATGGTGCTGGTGACCAATTTCCGCGCCTTTGCCCTCATCGGTAAAGGCCCGACCGGACAGCCCTGCGTGCTGGAATCGTTTGTCTTGGCCGAGACGGAGAGCGACTTCTGGCGGTTGACCGCCCATCCGCGCCTGGCGGCGGCGGAACATGGCGAACGCATGCTGGAGTATCTCAAGCGGGTGCTGTTGCATAACGCGCCGCTGGCCGCTCCGCAAGACGTGGCCGGCATTCTGGCCTCCTACGCCCATGACGCGCGCCTGCGCATCGAAAAGGCCGACCTGCCGGCCCTGGCCAGTCTGCGGCAGGCCCTCGAAGATTCCCTTGGCCTGCATTTCGATGGCGAGAAGGGCGAGCATTTCTTCCGTTCGACGCTTGTGCAAACTCTCTTCTATGGTGTCTTCTCGGCTTGGGTCTTGTGGGCGCGCCGGCGCGCGGCCAAGCCCAGTGCCAAAACCGGCTTTGCCGACGCCCTCCGCGAGTCGGGCGGCGCCTATACCGTCGCCGGCGGCTTCGACTGGCGTTCCGCCCACTACCTCCTGCGCGTGCCCATGCTGCGCGCCCTTTTCGTGCAAGTGGCCGACCCGGCCCGACTCGGTGCGCTGGGGCTGATCGAAGTCCTCGACTGGACGGCCGCCGCCTTGAATCGCGTGGACCGGGCGGAATTCTTCAAATCCTTCGACGAGGGGCATGCCGTCCAGTATTTCTACGAACCCTTCCTGCACGCGTTCGATTCCGAGCTGCGCAAGGAGCTGGGCGTCTGGTACACCCCCGAGGAAATCGTCCGCTATCAGGTCGAACGCGTGGACGCCGTCCTCCGCTCCGAACTCGGACTGGCCGATGGACTGGCGGACCCGAAGGTGATCGTGCTCGATCCCTGTTGCGGCACCGGCGCCTATTTGCGCGCCGTCCTCCGCCGCATCGCCGCCACGCTGCACGACAAGGGCGGCGACGCCCTGGTCGCGAACGATCTCAAGAAAGCCGCCATGGAGCGCGTCTTCGGCTTCGAGATTCTGCCCGCGCCCTTCGTCATCGCCCATCTGCAACTGGGCCTCGAACTCGAAACGCTTGGCGCGCCCCTCAGCGACCTTAGCGATCCGCCCGAGCGCGCCGGGGTCTATTTGACCAATGCCCTCACCGGCTGGGAACCGCCCAAGGAAAAGCCCAAACAGATTGCCTTCCCCGGTTTCGACGACGAACGCGACGCCGCCGGCAAGGTGAAGCAGGAAAAGCCCATCCTCGTCATCCTCGGCAATCCGCCTTACAACGCCTTTGCCGGCGTCAGTCCCGAGGAAGAAGAAGGGTTAGTGGAAGTTTACAAGGGAGTTTATTATGTAAAACGTGAACGTAAGCGCAAAGGAAAAGGCCAGACGTTGGAGTTGCCGCCAGAACGGCATTACCTCTTGTCCGATCCGATTGAGAAGGACGGATGGGGCATCAAGAAATTCAACCTCGACGACCTCTACATCCGCTTCTTCCGCCTGGCCGAAAAGCGCATCGCCGAGCACGGCGGGCGGGGCGTGGTGTCGTTCATATCGAACCACTCCTGGGTCAGCGATCCGTCTTTCGTGGTCCTGCGGCGACATCTGCTCGATTCCTTCGACAGATTTTGGATCGAGAACATGCACGGCAACCGGAAGATTTCTGAATACGCGCCGGACGGCCGCACCAGCGAAACCGTTTTTGCGATCCCCGGCTTTTCAGTTGGCATCCAGCAAGGTGTTGCCATCTCGCTATGGGTGAAAAATGGAGGGCCACGCTCCATCGTGGCCGAAAAGAAGACGGACGCGACGGAGCGCGTCCCTCCAATTCTCCGTTTCCGCGATGATATCAATGATGCCAAGGCCGTGGAGCGCCGGGCGCACCTCCTCGCCAGTCTCGGCGCCAAGGACTTCGACGCGCAATACGAAACCTCCAATCCTCAGAAAGACAACCGCTGGAGTTTCCGACCGTCGGATGTCGCGAACGAATATCTCAGATGGCCGAGGCTGACCGATCTTTGCGGGGAAGCCCCGAGTAATGGTCTGATGGAAAAACGCGGCGGCGCTTTGATGGACAAGGATCGCCTTAATCTAGAAGTGCGGATGCAACGCTACTTCAATACGAGTGCATCATTCGACGAACTCAAGAGCGAAGGGCATCCGCTCGCGCATGACGCAGCGCGGTACAACGCAAGTATGGCTCGCGCGAAGATTATGGCGAAAGAGGGATTCGATTCTGGACGATTACGGCGCTATGCTCTGCGTCCTTACGATAAAATGTGGTGCTATTTTACTCCCGTCCGTCCGATCTGGAACGAACCACGCCCGTCGCTCTGGGCACAGTGCTGGGCCGGCAATAGTTTCCTCCTGTCACGGTTCAACCGCTCCAAAGATCCTGAGGGCGTACCATTCTATTTCACGGATGGCCTGAGCGATGATCATCTACTCTCTCCTGACGCCGCGGCATTTCCGCTTCGTCTAAAGGTAGAGCCGTCCGGCCGTGGCGAACACGCCCTCCCCGGCATGGAACACGGCACAGAGAAAATCACTGCCAACCTTTCCCCCGCTGCCCGTGCCTATCTGGCGTCGCTCGGCCTGCCCGATCCGGACAGCGACCAGGCCACCGCCGAATTGATCTGGTATCACGCGCTGGCCATCAAATCGTACAGTCCTGTGAAGAAGATAGGGTCCCGTTATATCAAAATCCGGTATCGTTTTTATCCGATCGGTGATGGAAGCAATTTTTTT
>CAIQIC010000166.1 GCA_903871765.1 uncultured Lentisphaerota bacterium | reverse complement strand
CTGGACGACTTATCGGAGCGGATGATCATCCAATGGGGAGGATCTGTCGTCAGTTTTGTACAATCGAAGAATAAGGAGGTCATTGAGGTTCTGCCGAAGGGATACGTCCGGGAGTTCCCAGGTTGGCTGAACTTCACGCTGGGTTATGATGACTTGCGTCGTATTGTTGAGCATCCGGATGCAAACCGTGAGTGGCATCGAGCACTTTCGCATGTTGCCGGAATTTATCTGATCTTGGATGAGAAGACGGGGAAGCAGTATGTTGGGGCCGCGTATGGTGCCGGGGGTGTGATCGGGAGGTGGAAGCAGTACGCGCGTTCTGCGGACGGAGGGAATAGTAAACTCAAGGAATTACTTGCAACTGATATAAATTACGGCAGAAACAATTTCAAGTTCTCACTACTTTCGATTCTGCCAACGACGGCAACAAAGACGGAAGCTATCGACCTTGAAGAACAGTTCAAGCAGAAGTTGGGTGCGAGAGCATTCGGCCTGTGTGGGAACTGATGTTCAAACCGTGAGGCAACAGTGGTGAAGTTCGGCAAGGGTATGGCAAAACCTCGGGTGTACGTTGATGTCAGAGACTGAAACCAAATGAACATTAGACACACGTTCTTTATTTTGGCCATGGCGGCGTGCGTGCCAGCCTGTTTGGGCGCGGAGGATTTCTGGGTCCCGGACCCGGCGGGGCGGATCACGCACACGTGTGCCTGCAAAGAGCCACTGGTGCTGTGCATGCAGGGCCGGAAAGTGGTGATGCAGGTCCAGGCCGACAGCAGCACGGGTTTCAGCTACACGGCCCGGTTCTATAACGTGCAACCGGATCTCCTGAAGAAGAAGAAGGTGCTGTTCCAGGCCGGGCGCGAGGCGCACCCGGTGGTGCGGGTCAATGGCCAGCCGCTGACCATCGGCATCCCGGCCGCCGCCACTTTTGACGGGCTGTTGACCCTGACCTATCCCGCGACGGGCGGCGTGTTGGTCACGCGCACAGTCTATCCCTCCACGACCGGCGCCCTGGTCATCGAAGAATGGCAGGTGCGCAACACGACCGCCCAGCCGGTGACGGTGGCGGTGACGGCCGACCGCCGGATCACATCGAATGTGGAGGATATCGCCGTCGTCTGGCGCTGTCCGGGCGTGGCCGCCGCGGCGGTTAAACCCGGCGGCGTGGTGGCCTTTGCCACGTTCGTGCAGGCCCACCTGGCCTCGGCCGCCGACGTTGAGACGGTGGACGCGGCCAAGGAACGCGGCGCGCGCCGGGCCTGGGCCGAAGCGGCCTGGCGCGGCCCCGGACGGCTGGAAACGCCCGATCCGATGCTCGACGTGGCGTTCGCCCTGCAGAAATTCCATGTACTGGAATGTCCGATGGAGACGTGCAAGGGCGTCATCACCCACAACGGCAGCCTGATCTACTCGCCCGGGATCTGGGCCAATGATCCGGTCGAATACTCCAGCCCGGTGTTTCCGTTCTTTGGCGATGCCGAACTGAACCGCGCCGGCATGAACATGTATCGCGTCTGGCTGGACCACTGCCGGGAGCACGGGATTGTCCCTTTCCCGGGTTCGTTCGAAGGCCCCGCTCTGAAGCTCACCCAGCGGGAGCGCGGTGACGATGCCATGGTGCTCTATGGCCTGTCCAAATTCCTGCTATTCCAGGGCGACCGCGCCGCCGCCGAGGAGCTGTGGCCGCTGATCGAGTTCAGCGCTGCGTCGGTCCGTCAGCACACAACTGCCGAGGGCATCATCGCCTCGCAGACGGACGAGATGGAGGACCGCTACCCGACCGGCAAAGCCAACCTGAGCACTTCGGCGCTGGCCTACGGGGGCTACCGCCAAGCGGCGCACTTGGCCCGGTCTTTGGGCAAGCCGGTGGCCGCGGAGTTCGACGCGCGCGCGGCGGCGCTGAGCAAGGGCATCGAAGCTTATTTCGGCGCGGAGGTGGAAGGCTTCCAAACCTATCGCTACTACACCGGAAATACAACCTTGCGCGGATGGATCCTGCTGCCGCTGGCTATGGGCATCACCAACCGGCAGGCCGGCACCGTGGCTGCGCTGCTGTCGGACAAGCTCTGGCCCCACCGCCAGGCCGGCGCCGATATTCTCGCGGAGTCCACCCGTCCGACCGAATGGGGACGCGAGACCTACTATGCCCTGCGGGTCCTGTTCAAAGCCGGACGCACGGAGGCAGCGCTGGACCTGACCCGGCGCGTTGTGCAGGCGCAGATCTTTGGCAGCCGGGGGCCGTATCCCGACGAAGACGCCATTGACATGCTCTGTCCAGGCTCGCTCTATCCGCGCGTCTTCACCGAGGGCGTGTTCGGCATTGTGCCCACCGGCCTGGACTCCTTCGAATGCACGCCCTGGCTGCCCCAGGCATGGCCGCGGATGGCGCTGCGCGACGTGCGCGCGTTTGGCCGGGCCTGGGATCTCGTGGTCGAGCGCGCCGGCGAGCAGCAGAAGATCACCGTACGCAGCGGCGGACGGACGGTGCTGACGGCTGTCGGGCCCGCCGGAAAGACCTATGCGGTGGTCTTTGCGAATTAAACTGCAAAGCCACGCCCATGAAGACGGTTACGGTCATAAAGAGAAAGCGATGATCAACCGATTCGTTGTGTTGTGCGGTATGGCCGCGCTGCTGTTGGCACCGCTGGCGCCAGCGTGTGCCGCTGCCATGGAGGATCGAGCCCCTGTCCGCTCGCTGCGCGTGGAGCTGGCCGGTCAGGAACACAACGCCATCAAGACGTCCTGGCCGGGCATTGGCTGCTGGTTCTGGACGGCCGGTGAGTTCCAGCCCGACGGCTACCAGCGCTTCCTCGATCTGCACGAACAGCATTCGGGCTTCGGGCTGCTGACCACCAGCATCCGTCATCCGGTGGAGGTGACCGATCCAAAGGTCCACGACCAGATCAAGGCGGCGGCGGTCTACGCCCGCGCGCGCGGCATGGGGATCGTGATGGACCTGGACGTGCGCCTTGCCCGGCAGGCGTTCATGGATAAGCACCCCGACGAACTGCAGGAGATCGTGCGCTTGCGCGAGGTTGCCTTGCCCGGCGCGGGAGAGACGACTCTGGCGGTCGAGCCGATCAACTTGGGCGACCATTATACGTTCCGGGCGCGGGGCTACGATTCCGTGTCGGCCCGCGTGCTGCGCGTCTACTCGTACGTCGCCGGCCCCGACGGCATCGCGTCGGACACGGTCCGCGACATCACCAGCCGCTGTCAGGTGCCGCAGGCTGACGCGGAAGGCGTGCGCGTCGCGATTCCCTGCACTGCCGCGGACGCCGGACGCACGGCCTGCGTCCTCGCCGCCTTCACCCTCTTCACGCCGGACATTTTCGCCCCACACCTCGTGGAATTTGAACGCGGCATTCTCAAGCAGTATGCGGACGCGCCCCTGGCGGGCGCGTGCAAGGACGAATGGGGCTTTCCAGGGCGGTTCGGTCCGCGAACAGACGATCTCTTCTACTCACGCTTTATGGCCGGAGAGTATGCCCAGCGGCGGCCCGGACACGAGCTGGAGCGGGACTTGCTGCTGATGGCCAAGGGCGAAAAGGGTGGGATTGGGCCGCGCACCGCGGCCATCAACCACTACATGGAGATGAACTGGCAGCGCAACAGCGCGGTGGAGACGGCGTTCTATGGCGCCATCAAAGAAGTCTTTGGCCCGGAGGCCATGTCGGCCACTCATCCGACTTGGTTTTCTTATCCGAGTGATAACGAAGTCTTCAAGAACGGTCTGGATTGGTGGGCGGTTCGGCGCGATCTGGCGCAGACCGACGAGGCGGCGCCGTTCTGTGTGCGCACCGCGCTCGCCAAGAAGTGGCACAGCCCGCTCTGGTACAACATGTACTACGACGGCGCCCTCCCGCCGTACGAGGAAGACCTATGGCGGCATGTCTTGGGCGGCGGCCGGATCAATTTCCATCCGCTCTGGCCGCATCCGTGGGAGAAACTGACGACCTCGCTGCTGGCCAGCCGGTTGCTGGCGGCCGATGCGCGCGTGCGGCTGCTGAATTACATCTCGACGGCTCCGGTTGATTGCCCGGCGGCGGTGATCTTCGGCCATCCCGCGGCTATCAATTGGGCCGGTCCCGGTTTTGCGGATGCGGGTTTGGCCGTGGCCAACGGCTTGTGGGCCGAAGGTTATTATGCCGATCTGATCCCCAGCAGCGAAATCGCCATGGAGAACCTGAAGCTCGCCAAAGATGGCAGTCTTCAATACGGACCGCAGCGCTACGCCGCCGCCGTGCTGTACCATCCGCAATATGAACGGCCGGCGGTGGCGAAGTTTTTTTGCAAGACCGCCGCCGGAGGCCGGACGGCTTTGCTGCGCGTCGGCGATTGGACGACCGACTTCGAGGGCCGCGCGTTCGACGCGAGTACGGGCCTGCCGCCGCAGATGAAACCCGTTGATGCGGCTGCCGCCGTGCAGCAGGTCATGGCCCATCTCAAGGCGGCTGGAGTTATGCCGCAGACCACCTGCACCATGCGCGGGGCCACGGCCTCGATGATGCCCAAGCCCAGCGGCCAATGCCGCTTGCTCGACGGCACCGTCATCCTGGCCTCCGGCGAGCACGACGTAATGGGCGACCCGATCCAGCGAACCATCCAGGTCACCCCTCGACTTAGCTCGGGGCAGGGCGGCCACGCCATTACCTTTGATGCTATCGGCGTCGCGGCGGTGCGGCTGGACAAGGACGGTCACGTCGCGGCCCTGGCCGCCGGCGGCTTGAAGAACTTCCAGGCGGATGACCTGACGATTGAGTTGCCAGCGCGCGCCGACGTCGCGCTCTGGCGCGATGCCAAGGGCACATGGCAGGGTGTCCTGCAGGGCTATGATGGCTCGGTGCCGGACGCGTTGGCCAGGGTCACGCGAAACTGGATCCGTTTGCATTTGCCGAATGCTCTTCCCCCATCTGATTGATCTTCATTTTGTTTCGCGTATTTCGCGTGTTTCGTAGTGCACTCAACTGCCGAATTCAGCGGAGATCAATCCGATAGACATAGGCATACGGGCACGGCTTTTCCCGCGGCACGGAGAGGCGCAGGCCGGCCTCGGTCTGACGCCACGTGATGGCGTCCTTCGATCCGAGCATGCGCACGGCGGCGATCGTGCTGCCGGGCGCGCCCTTCGCGCCCAGCGCCTTCACCACCACGTCCTGGTCGGGCCACGCCAGGCAAATGGCGTAAATCGAGTTCGCTTTGGCCGTGAAACGGATGTCCACGGCGGCGGGGGCTGTCTCCCCGCCGGCGGCGTGTTTTTCAAACTGCGGGCCTTCGCCAAAAACTTTCCATGGTGACGTGCCGTAGATGGCTTCCTGGTTGACGTCCATCCACTTCCCAAATTCCCGCAGCCGATCCACGCTCGGCTGCGGGATGAGGCCCTCGGCCGTCGGACCGACATTGAGCAGGTAATTGCCGCCCTTGCTGACAATGTCAATCAGGCGCACGATCAGTTCCCGGGCGTCCACCCAGTTGTGATCGTTCTGGTTGTAACCATAGCTCGTGTTCATCGTCCCCGGATTTTCCCACTCGAAACCCAGGGGCTTGTCGGCGATTTCGTTGTCACCCGTGGAAATGTAATCGCAGCAGGGCGGCGGAATCTTCGCCGGAAAGCGGCAACCCTTGATCCGGCTGTTGATCACGCACGCGGGTTGCAGTTTCCTGATCGCCGCATAAAGTTCCGCCACCTCGGCGTCGCTCTTCATGTCGATTTCGTCGAACCAGAGCAGATCCGGATGATAATTGGTCAGCAACTCTTCGACCTGGGGCTTGGCGAAGCCGGTAAAGTACTTGTCATAATCCGCCTGGGTGGAAGTGGGGAAGTCCCAGACATTGCTCTGCTTGTAGTGGTTCCCGGGGCCCGTGGGGCGAAACCAGTCCCGATCAATGGAATAATAACAGCCGAACCGGAGGCCGGCGGCGCGGCAGGCCTCGGCCAGTTCCCGGGTGACATCCCGTTTAAACGGCGTGGCGTCCACGACGTTGTAGTCCGTCCAGCGGGACTTGAACATGCTGAAGCCGTCGTGGTGCTTGGTCGTCAGCACCACGTATTTCATGCCGGCCTGCTTGGCGAGCGCGACCCAGGCGGCGGCGTCGAACTTCACCGGGTTGAACTGACCGGCCAGTTTCGCGTACTCGCGGGCGGGGATCTTCTCCGCGAACATGATCCATTCGGAATAGCCCGTGTCATGGACTTTGTCCTTCCACACCCCCGCGGGGACCGCATACAACCCCCAATGGATGAACAGGCCGAAGCGGCCTTCGCGCCACCACTGGATGCGCTGCTGACGGGCCGCTTCCGTATCCGCGCCAAGGGCGACGGGATCGGCCGCCACGGCCGGCAGACCACCGGCCGCGAAAATCCACAGACCTGCAACGGCGAGTAATTTTTTCATGCGGGCGATTATCACGACCGGCGGGAGATGCGGCAAGCAGATTCTGAAGAAGAAACTTATTATCCACAGATTACGCAGATTACACAGATTTTCATTCAGTAAAGGCGGACCCGGTTTAACCTGAAAAGAGCTGATATCTTCCTCTTCCCTTTGCGCCTTCCGCTTATGTTTTGCGCCTTTGCGTTTAACGTTCCGGCTTTACCCTTGTGCCTCCAGTTCCCCTCTTAATCTGTGAAATCTGTGCAATCTGTGGATGCCAACTGCTTCCTCCGTTCCGTCCTCTGTGACCTCTGCCTGTCCTCTGCGATCCTGCTAGGAGCAGGACTTTCAGCCTTTGTAGTTCAGTCTGCGCTCGCGCAAGGGAAACCCACTTCAACCTCGACGGCGGCCGGCCGCAGGCCTACGCTCATCCGCCGATGAACGCGAAGCACTGGATGGCCGGGGCCTGGGCGGCGGTCGCGGTCGCCGCGGCGGCAGTGTCCGCCGGCGCACCCGCGGCCGGGCCGGCGGAGAACCACCAAGCCGGCGATGCGCGGGTGGTGGATCTCGGCGGCGGCGTGCGTCTGGACCTCGTCTGGATTCCGGCCGGCGAATTCATGATGAGCAGTCCGCACAGCGAGGAGGGCCGGCAGGTCGCCGAAGGACAACGGCACCGGGTGACGTTTCCCCAGGGGTTCTGGCTGGGGAAATACGAGGTGACGCAAGCGCAGTGGGCGCAGGTGATGGGCAGCAATCCCTCGAACGTCAAGGGCGCGCAGTTGCCCGTGGAACAAGTGAACTGGGATGACTGCCAGGAGTTCATCAAAGCGCTAAACCTGAAACTTGAAACCAGAAACCTGAAAGCCAGCTTGCCGACCGAGGCTCAATGGGAATATGCCTGCCGGGCGGGGACGACGAATCGCTTTTACACCGGCGGCACGGACGCCGACCTGGCGCGCGCGGGCTGGTTTGCGGACAACAGCGGGAAGACCACCCATGCCGTCGGCCGCAAGGAGGCGAACGCCTGGGGACTCTGCGACATGCACGGCAATGTGTGGGAATGGTGTCAGGATTGGTATGGCCCGTACAGCCGCGAGGTCGCGCCGGATCCGGCCGGGCCGGAGACGGGCTCGGACCGGGTGGTGCGGGGCGGTTCCTGGGGCGACAAAGCCGATGTCTGCCGGTCGGCGTACCGCTTCAGCTACCCGCCCGGCTACCGGGTCATCACCATCGGTTTGCGGGTGGTGCTGCGTCCACGCTGACGCGCGCAACGCGTGAATGGATAAAACACTTTCATCTTCTGCTGATACTTGGCGACTGCGTTTAATGTTCGACTTCGTGCGGTTGTCACTTTGCCCTCGACAGAGATCGAGGTTTGGCTTAAGGTTAAAAAACTTTTGACAACCAACTCGTAGAATCAGAAAAGTCCTGCCGTATGCACATCGCGAGCAAGTCAGGAATGTCAGCACTCGCCGTCTTCCTGGCCGCTGTCGGCTTGTTCTGCGGCCCGGGCTCCGCGCCGGCCGCCACCTATTATGTGGACCAGACCTTGGGCAACGACGCCTGGACCGGTCAGGCTGAAAAGCCGGGCGGTGACAACGGCCCCTGGAAAACCCTGACGCGGGCTTCGACCAATTACGTGGCCGGCGACCGCCTCCTGCTGAAATGCGGCGAAACCTGGAACGAAGAACTGCACCCGAAGGGCAACGGCACGCCCGCCCAGCCCATTTTCATCGGCGCATACGGCGAGGGTCAGAAGCCGGTGATTGACCGGCAGGACGACAAGCAGGATCTGTTCGGCATCCACCTGATGGACCAGGAAGGCTTCAAAATCGTCGGGCTGGAATTCAACCGCTGCATGACGGGCATCTACGGGGAATACTCCGACGGCTGCCCGACCAAGAAATTCATCTGGATCGAGGACTGCTATTTCCACGACTCGCTCCTGTATCAGCATTACGAGAATTATCCCACGCGCAAGATCGGCCTGGGCATCTGCTTCTTCTCGCACGAGTGCCACAACCAGATCGTGCTGGCCGATGTCACGGTCAAGGACTGCGTGTTCCGCCGGCTGGCCTCCGGCTTCTGGACCAACAGCCCGGACAACTTCAACAAGAACGCGTCCTTTATTTATAACTTCGGAAACCTGACCTTCGAAGGCTGCCTGTTCGAAGAAGGCTACCAGTGGCAATTGGGGATACGCGGCGTGGACAAGGGCGCCGTTCGGAATTGTGTCACGCACGATATCGGACGGGGGTTCAAGGCCTTCAACGGCGTGGCGGGGGCGATGTTCTTCCGCTGCAAGAATTGGGTCTTTGAGGATAGCGAATGGGGCTTCATTGACCTGGGACAGGGCAGCTGGGATGGTGAGGCGTTCGACTTCGAGGGCAACTGCGACAACATGACCATGCGGAATTGTCTCTTCCATGACACCGATGGCCCCGGCTTTCTTCTTTGCTGCTATGCTTCCTGCCCGCAGCCTAACACGGGTATTCACATGGAGAAGTGCGTTTTGAACGGGAAGGCCAAGCGTCCGATCAAATTGCCCAGATGTGAAATCGTCAACACGACGGACTGGAATGAATCGCTATGGAAGGATTGCCGTTTCTATCTTTCAGAAGGTGAAGCCCTCATGAGGGTGATGGACCCAGAGAAGGACAAGAAATCGAAGTTCGTCAATTGCCTCGTCAAGAATCTGAGCGACGCTTGCAGCACGCCGAACCTGGCGGCGCGCGCCACGGCGTCGGCCTCGTCGGCGGCGGCCGGGCATGAGGCGTCCAAGGCCAATGACAAGAAGGCGGATACCCGTTGGCAGGCCACGGCGGCCGCGGACCAGTGGCTCCAGCTCGATTTCGGCAGCGCCATCACGATCAACGAATTCAAGCTCAAGGAAGATCCGTCCTCCTCGATCACCCGCTACGTCATCCAGTGCTGGGACGAAAAGGAAGCCCGCTGGGTGGGCTGTTTCAACGGCCGGACCATTGGCGCCGGGTTCATGGCGCCGATCATCAGCCGGACCGCGCGCAAAGCGCGGGTGCTTATCATGACCACCACCAGCGGCAACCCCGGCCTCGCCGAATTCGAAGCCTACAACGACACGACGGGCGGGCTGCAAATCACACCGCTGGGCCAGGTGGTCAAAGGCCCTGCGAAAAAATAGACCAACGTGCGTGGCTGCCTGATCATACTGCTGGCCTTGGCGCTCCTGACGGCGCGCGCCCAGGATAGCACTCCGTACAAGAGCAAGCCGGCCGGTCACAACAAAAACCGGGAACGCGCGGCCGCCGCCTATGCCGCCAACCTGAAGAAATACAAGGACAACGCCCAGGTGCTTGTCCTGCCCGGCATCGTCGCCCACAAGCAGCAGCAGCGGGTCGAAGTCCTGGTCGAAAGCACGGGCCTCGGCCGGGAGGCTGCCTGCGAATTCATGGTCATCGGCGAAACCAGCGGCCATGGCTACGAATCGTGCCTGATTGCGCTGGCCAAGCCGAGCGCAGTGCATCAGGCCATCCGGTTCATCGGGAAGGAACCCGGCGCACCCGCCGACCCGGACGCGCTCCGGTTCTGGTCCCGGGGCGAGCTGTTCAACCTGAGTGTCGCGCAGACGTCCGCACCGCCGGTGCGGGTTGAACAACTGATCGTGGACCGGCGCTCGGGCAAAACGCTACGCGAGGAAGGTTTCCTGTTCACCGGCTCACGGATGGTGGATTCCTTCGACGATCCCAAGAAGCAGGTGTACGCCGCCGACGAATACGATCCCAAGGCCATCGTCTCGCTGTTCAATACTGCGTACGCCGTACTCGAAGTGCCCTATGCCGCCCCGCAGGGCGATGTGTACGCCAACTGCGCCATCAACCCGGAGCACGCGCTGCCGGAGGGGGAACTCCTGACCCTGGTCATCGAGCCGGCCAACAAGGACGACGCCCCGACCTCGAAAGACCTTGCATTGGACGTGCATCAGGGGAGCGCCACCACGACCAACCCGGCCGTCAACGACCTGGACCGCCGCCTGACCAGCCTGCGCGTGCAGTTGCGCGCGGCCGGCGCCGTGCTGAACAAGGCACCCGACCTGCGGTCGGTGTTCGAGGCGCTGACGGCGCTGGACCGGAAGAAATACGCTTATTACATGACCATCAAATTCGGGGATGACGTCGAATTGGGGACCGCGCGGGCGCTGGCCATGCTGCTGGCGACCATTGATTCCGAGCGGGGCGTCCGGATCGAGCCGCCGCCGGCCCGGCAGGTGTACTACAAGGCCTTCCTGGCGGGCAAGGGCCTGATGGACCGCGAGAGCCGCATCGACCATCCCTGGGAATTGTCCCTGACGGGAACCAACGGGCAGGTGTCGGGGATGCTGCTCCTGATTGACTCCGTGTGGAAAGACGGCCAGGACAAACCAGAGATGGAGTTCGCCGAATTCCCGGTCGCCGGCCCGCAGGAACTGCGCAAGCAACTCGATGCCGAAGCCGAGCGGACCCGCAAAGCCAACCGCCGGCCCAAGCTGCCGGTCATCCTGGTGTTTGCGCCGGCCAGCCTCAAATACGGACAACTCATCCAATTCCTCGAACCGGCCCTGCCCACGCACAAGACTATTCACGTCCTCGTGGACGAGACCATGCCGCCGGTGCCGAAGAAGACGCCCTGATGCCGCGGCGCCGCACTTAACGCCGCGGCATATGAACACGGATCAAGAAGGGGATATCGGCATCGGGGACAGAAAAACGGAAGTTCATCCACAGATTTCACCGATTGCACAGATTTTCAGACAAGAAAATGAATGTTTGACGGACCATCGCACATAGCGTACGTTATCACGTACGTAATGGAGGAAGCGACATGACAAGTATGACCGCCACGGCAGCCCGGAAGCATTTGTACGGCCTGCTGGACACCATCGCCAACTCCCACGAACCGGTCCAAATTGCCGGTAAGCGGAATTCGGCCGTCCTCGTTGCCGAGGACGACTGGCGCGCCGTACAGGAGACCCTGTACCTGATCGGT
Source organism: uncultured Lentisphaerota bacterium (assembly GCA_903871765.1). Taxonomy (GTDB): domain Bacteria; phylum Verrucomicrobiota; class Kiritimatiellia; order CAIQIC01; family CAIQIC01; genus CAIQIC01. The sequence goes on along the minus strand of CAIQIC010000166.1, from coordinate 7,156 downwards.
GTGCCCGGCATGCGGGCTTCGATTCTCAGGGGGCTGAAGACGCCGGTGGCCAAGTGCGCCAAGGAACTGGATTGGTGAACTGGAAGCTGGTCTATACCCATCAGGCCCGGCGGGACGCGAAAAAACTGACGCGCTCCGGCCTGAAACCCCAGGCGCAGAAGCTCCTGGAGATCCTGGCCGAGAATCCCTACCGGACGCCGCCGCCCTACGAGAAACTGGTCGGCGATCTGGCCGGCGCCTGTTCCCGCCGGATCAACATCCAGCACCGCCTCGTCGACCAGATTCTGGACGACCTCAAGACCGTCAAGGTCATCCGGATGTGGACCCACTACGAATGATTTGCAGCAAATCTTGCTGCTTTTGGTTAGCTGTCTTGAGGTTTAGGGCGAATTGATCGCCGTAGATGATAGTTTTAGGCTTGGTAACTGGAAGTAATGCTATGACCCTGTTCACGTGAACAATGGGCAAATCCATGATTTCCCGGAGCATGGTTCTTCATCTCGTTCTGGCGACCGCGCTTACGCTTTTCCTTGATCAGCCGGCGAACGCGACGAGGATCGATCCGTACTTGTTGGAGGAACTCGTCCTGTCTGCGGATTTTGTCGCCGTGGTCGAGTGCCAAACCGCTGGAGGGCTAACCGCCGGCTTCAAGGTGCTGGAATCGTTCAAGGGGCCGAAGGCCGGCGCCACGGTTGCCCTACAGTGGGCAGCCAATTACTGGGGCGAGCAATTCCCCATCGCCCTTTGCGGCGAACGGTACTTCGTGACCGCGTACAAAATACCGCCCAACAACCTCGTTAGCACATCAAGTGGCGAGCCAGTCCCGCTGTGGTGGCGCCGCATCCCCGCCGATTTCTGTTTCCCGCTCATGCAGGGGCAATACCATTTGACGCCGGAGGGAGAGAAAGGCGACTTTCAGAAAACTCGGAAAATGGTCCAAGCATTGTTGGCTATGACCGCGGTCGAACAGGAGGCAGCCCTGTTGCGGGCACTCGTCGATGCCAACGTGTTGCGACAACGTGATAATGACGCGAAAACAGACGTATTGAAGAAGAGCTTTGACGGGTTGAAAACCGTCGAGCAGCTAGTCGCCGAGTTGGTGCGCCTTGCGCAGGAGGACCAGAAAACGTGGGGCCAATCGACTTTCCGCGTCGTTGCCAAAGGTGGCATGGCGAAAACAATGGCCATTCTAGAGAAACTTCCCCAGGACAAGAACCCCTGGACCGCGGCGCAACAGGGGTGGATGCTCGACAGCATCCGCGCCCGCATGGACAAACGAAAAGCGGTCGATGAAGACGTCACTTTATCCAAAGACACCACGCCGCCGACGGCCGAGAGATTGGCTCTATGGCGTAAAACGATATTAAGCCGGGATTCGGAAGATTGGGGCGAGGCATTCGTCGGATTGACACACCACGATCCGGAGAGTGTTGTCGAAATACTATTGAAACTGGAAAGCTCGAAGGGAGAGCGTCGCGAGCGTGACATTAATCATAGTCTAGCATCTTACTTTGGTGCCGAGTGCGGTAAAGCGCGCGAGAAGAATCTGACGGCGCTGCTAAAAGGTAGGGACCCATGGGTCCGCGTGGCCGCTGCCGTTTATCTCTGCTTCGAGAATGAGAACAAGGGGGTCGCCGCGTTGAAGAGGATGACCGCGCTGGAAGGACCTCCAGGTGGCTGGGCCGCGCTGACGTTGGCGCGTCGAGGCCACAAGGATGCGGTACCGCGCGCACTGCAGCTTTTCCCGAAAAAATGGACCGAGAAAGATGAGGCCGAGAACTTCGGGACCGTGCAACACAACCTTCAGAATCACCTGCTTGTGTTGCTCTCCAATTCCGCCTACGCCGGTAAGGTGCCTCAGTACCGTGCTCCGAAAGACAAGCTGCCAACCTCGGAAAGCCTGCAAGCGTGGTGGATGCAGAGTCGGGAGAATGTGGTGCTGCGTGATCCGTGGATGGAAGTTCTGTCAAAACAGAAGATCGACTGACGAGGAAGGAAAGCGAGTCAGACGTTTTCACGCGGCCCCGGCAAGGTGAGCTAATTCGCTTGGCACTCTGACGCCGGGAGAGGCGTACTTCGCAATAGGCAATAAGTCAGTCGCGTAATGATTGAACTGGAGCGGAATCGGCCTGCCCTGCGAAGCTTCTGCGAAGCAGGGTAACGATTCCGGCCTGCCCTGCGAAACCGTGGCGAAGCAGGGCCGGAACGCTTACGCGTTCCGCTCCGCAAGCGCAGCCCATTCCAACTCGATGAATAGTGACGGTTTCGGCACCCCGGCGGGCTGGTTGGTTTGCACTGTCGAAACGTTAAAGTCGCGAAGGCTGCGTACGGGGCCGGCATCGGGCTTGATGAGCGCGGCCGCGACCTGGCATGGTTCCGGCCAACATCCAAAGCACGATGAGGTGACAGCGCTAGCAGGCTGTCGGACTTAGTCCGGCTATCGCCGGGCCAAGTCCACAGCCTGCTAATGTTGCGGAGCCCCGTTTCTTAAGAAACTGTGTTTCCTGTGATGCCAACTACTTTTTTCACCGGATGATCTTCCGGCAACCAATCGCGCAGGTCCGGCGGAAGCAGCATGGGCGTCTGGCGATCCACATTGATAAAGCGTGCGCTCATAATGCGCATATTATTGCAGCCCAAATATATATGTCAATACAAGACCAGCGGTAATTGGTGCTTTTATCGTCTGAATATCTAGGAGCCTGTCGGCCGTAAGTCCGACAGGCTCCTAGGGGCTGGAAGATTTCCGAACCGGGGTTTCGTTCAGCCATACCGTCATCACCTGGTTCGTCGTGCGGTTGGCCCAGGCGTAGTAAGGCACGGCCGTCAGGGCAACTGGGCGCTGCCCATCGGCCAGGGCCTGGCCCGTGAGGGTGGTCACGCCGCCGAGCAGATCGGCATGATGCGCCGCTTGGAGCTTTGCGTCCCGCGGCAGGACCAGGCGCAGCACGTTCGCGTCCGACTGGTCCACCGTTTCGAGGCAGTACACCACCGGGCCGCGCATCAACGCCACCTTGCCCTCATCCTCCTTGACCTGCTTGTGCGCATACACCCGCTGAATCGGCATGGGCAGGTTCAATTCCACCACGTCCCCGGCCTGCCAGGTGCGCGGCAGATGCACATAGCCGTCCGCCGCCGGCGCGGCCGACGCGCGCTCGCCGTTGACCTTCACCTCAACGGGCGGAACTTTCGTATCGGCAAAATGGTACAGGTCGCTCGGCACGGGCCGGCCCAGCGCCCAGCCCGGGATCCGCAGGCTCAGATCGAATTTGGCCGCCGGCGCGGGTGTGACGGTCAGCTTTACGTGCCCATCCCACGGGTATTCGGTCTGCTGGGTCAGCTTGACCACCGGGCCGGCCGGCAGGGCCACCGCAGCATCCCCGGCGAGGTACAGGTTGACCACCACCTGCTGCCGGCCACGCGCATAGGCGAGGCCGCCAATTTCCGGGATGATGCGCGCCAGGTTCGATGGGCAACAGGAAAGCCCGATCCATGTTCTACGGCGATCTTTGCCGGTCAGCGGGTTCTGATAGAAGAACTGGTTGCCGGAGATCGAGATCCCTGAGAGCATGCCGTTGTAGAGCGTCAGTTCCATCACGTCGGCATATTTGGTCTGGCCTTTGAGCAAAGCCATCCGGTGCTGCCAGAGCACATGGGCGATGGCGGCACAGGATTCGCAATAGGTATCGTTGGGCAGCAGGTACGGGTCGCCGAACCCTTCGTCATCGTATTGTCCCGTGCCGAGCCCGCCGGTGATGTACAGTTTCCGGCTCATCACGTCGTTCCAGATACTGTCCAGGGCCCGCTCATAGCCGGGCGCGTCCATGAAACGGACGATGTCGGCCATGGCCGAATACATATAGCCGGCCCGTACGGCGTGGCCCACGGCCTCCAGTTGCTCCACAACCGGCTTGTGGTCCTGCATGCGGCCGTTACGGAAGTGCAACTGGGCCTGGAAATTCGCGCGGCGCTGTTCCGGGGTCAGCGGAAAATCTTCTGCGGGCTGGATGATCACCGGCGGCTTCTGCGCCTTGTAATCGAAGGGCTTGCGCGCCGTGCCGTGCGCGTAGCCGCGCTCATCGAGGAAAAACCGCGCCAGTTCCAGGTAGCGCCGCTCGCCGGTGGCGCGGTACAGTTTGACCAGGGCCAGTTCGACCTCCTGGTGCCCGTCGACGTCGTAGCGCTTGCCGATACCGAAGACGCTGTCAATGTTGTCGGCGAACCGCTTCGCGGCATTGAGCATCTTGGGGTCGCCGGTCAGTTGCTGATGTGCGACGGCCATCTCGAAGAAGTGGCCGGCGTTGTACAACGGATGCTTGGTCCGCATCTCATTCCAGCGCTGATCCTGCTGCTGGATGATGTAGTACGAGACCAGGTAGCCGTCCGGCTGCTGCGCCGCCAGGATCTGGTCGAGAATGCCGTCCACGCGCTGACGCAGCGCGGGGTCGGGATAATGCTGCAGCGCATACATCGCGCCTTCGAGCGCCTTGTGCAAATCCGAGTCAAAGGCCGCGTGGCCGCTGGGCGGGCCCTGGAGCTTGCCCGCGGCAATGGCGAAGTTGGTGACGTGCCCGTCCTGCTCCAGGCGGTTCAGCGCATGGGGGATGGTCACTTCAGCCCCGGTCTTCAGGCGCGGGCCCCAGAAGCCGCCCTGCAACTCCACCCGGTCCTGCCCCACTTCCTCCAGTCCGCGCAACGGCGCCGGCGACGCAGCCTGCGCGCCGATGCCCGTGCCCGCCAGGAGCAGAGAACTCAACGCCAGCCGCATGAAGTCCGAAGCCGGTTTACGGAGCGTCATCCGAACCACGCGACGTGTTCCCCGGCCAATAACGATCGGCCGCCGCTCGGGGTTTTGATGCAATGGCATGTTCATTTTTCTGTCTTTCGATATTGTAGGCGGGGTCTCCGACCCGGCGCGGCTCGTTTGGCCCTTCTTCAAGCCGCGTAGCGGCATTTTGGACTGCGGTCCTCCTTTGCAAGGCCCCCGGAGGACCGCTTTGTTTTCTCGCAAGCGAATTTTGGAAACGGAAATTTCTTTATTAATCCAAGCCCGATGTGCCGACGTGGATGAGCGCCTTGACAACGCCGTCGTGGTAGTTCGCGACCAGGTCGAAGGCCTCGGCGGCGCGCTCGAACGGGAAGGTGTGGGTATGCAGTTGCTGCACCGGCAGCCCGTCGCGCTCGATCAGCTCCAGGGCCGCAGGGAGACACTCGTTCTGCCGGCGGACATTCTGGAAGCGGACCTCTTTACGGCGCGCCATGTCAATGGTCAGGCTGATGCGGTCCACGGTCGGTATACCCACCATCATCAGCGTGCCGCCGGGTTTGAGCAGGCGCAGCGCATCATCCACCGCCTCCTGCCGGCCGCAGCACTCGAAAACCACATCCAAGCCGAGCGGTTCGCGCGGCCCAAAGACTTGCGCCGCGTCGGCGGCATAGGGATCCCCCACCCATCCCGCGCCCAGTTGTGCGGCCAGCGCGCGGCGCGCGGCCAGCGGCTCGGTGACGCAGGCGGTCCGGAAGCCGGCCTGGCGCAACACGAGCAAGATGGCCAGGCCGATCGGACCCGCACCCAGGATGCCGACCGTGGCACCCGGCCGGATCTCGCCGCGCCGGACCGCATAGACGGCGATAGAGAGCACCTCGACGAGCACCGCCTGGTCCAGCGTGGTCGCAGATGCGATGGGGAAGCAACATTCCTCGGGCAGCACGATGCGTTCACACAGGCAGCCGGACAACTGACCCGGACAGCCCAGGAACTTGAGCTGGCGGCAGGTGTGGCGGCGCTGCGCGCGGCACTGATCGCACACCCCGCACGAAACCGCCGGCTCGACCGCTACGCGGTCGCCGGGCCGCACGCGCGTGACCGCCGACCCGACCGCCAGCACCCGGGCGGAACATTCATGGCCGAGGATCATCGGGTAGTGGACCACCAGGCTGCCGATGCGGCCATGGTTGAAATAATGCAGATCCGAACCGCAGACGCCGACGGCGGCGACCTCCAGCAGCACGTCGCGCGGCCCCGGCGGGGCGGGCTCGGGGACGTCCACCAATTCCAGTTTCTCGATCGCCACCAGCACCATCGCCTTCATATCAGCTCATCCCCGCCCGGCCGTCCAGCGGATGCCGCGGAACAGAATTTCGGTGAAGTTGGGGTTGGCCCACGCCTGGGAGTCGTGACCGGACATCAAATAAAACACCCTGCTCTTGCCATATTGATGCACCCACGCCAGATCCCGGCAGCACTTGGGGTGATCCGTTGTCAGCAGGACATGCACCGTGGGCGCGACATAGCACCCTGAGTACACTTCGTCGTGCATTACATAATTCGGGATGTCCTTGGTAATGAAGTGCTCCGGGTCGGCCACGGTGACCGGGACCTCCTGGTCATCGGCATAGGTGGACGGCGGATAAGCCTTGCCGTCCACCGTCCCCGCCTTGAGAAAGTATTTGCCGCCCCTGATCTTCGTGAACTCCGCCCAGTCGTCATGGGCGCCCAGATTGTGGTGCAGCAGGACCAGCCCGATGCCGGTATTCAACAGCGCGACCAACGCCTGTTGCTGCTCCGGCGCGATCGCCTTGACCATATCGTACATGACGATCACGTCGCAGTTCTTTTCCAGTCCCGGCTTGAGCAGGGCGGCGGCCTGTGGATAGGCCGCCTTCCGGCACACGACATCCTTGCGATCGTCGAACATCTTGAAGAACGGGGCCTGCTCGAAGCCATGGCCGCCGGTGATCAGCAAGACGCGCAGAGCCGGCGCCGCGCTTTTCTCCTGCGCCCCAGCCGGCGGCACCATCATGAGCAGCAGCCCGCAGACCGCCGCACCCCACGTCAGCCATCTTCTCATTGTCATTCTCCTGGCAGGTCTCTGCCCGCCGCCGACTGCACCGGTCGGCGCAATCTACGGACATTGAAAAGCGGAAGATAGCACCGCATCCGCTGAAATTCGACAGAAAAGGCCAAGCGGCGCCGTTTTCCGTCGGGTCGGAGACCCGACCGACAGCACAGGATCGTTGTTGGCCGTTGAATATCGGAAGGCCGCGTGTCCCCACGCGTCGTCCTTGATATTGTAGGCCGGGGATCCGACCCGGCGTCTTTCGATATCGCGGTAGACGCGGCCGCCGGCCGCGTTAAAAGCGGCGGGACGCCGCT
>CAIQIC010000165.1 GCA_903871765.1 uncultured Lentisphaerota bacterium | reverse complement strand
GGTGCGGGTGGTGATGACGGAATGGCCGCCGCCCTGCGCCTCGAAGCGCGGCGACCAGGCGTCGCCGACGGACAAATCGCAGAATTCGTTGGTGAAGTCCATACCCTGTAGGCTGCTCTGCGTGATGAAGAACGGGATCAGGTAATTGTAATAGATCTTGCGTGAACGGAGCACGCGGCCGCTGGCGGTGTGGATTTCGAGATAGCCGGGCCAATCGCCGGCCCGCCACTGGAGCGCGGTGACCGGGTCGTCGCGCCGGACGCGCTGGGAGCGCAGGAAGCAGTCAATCGCCGCCGGATAGAGCGCCGTGCCGGTATAGGGGCCCAGGACATACCGCACCTGGCGGGCGGCGGGATGGTTGGCCTGCTGGAGCCAGCGTAGCGCGGCGGCCTGGTCGGGCAGGCAGACCAGGGCATAGCGCCAGCCGGGGATGAAACGCGCCAGCACGTCAAGCGTGGAGACGGGAATGTACACCGACTGCGCGGCGGCGAGGATTTCGGCCCGCGTCCGGGCGATGACGGCGCGGGCCTGGAGCGGCGTGGGCACGCCCTGGCGCACGACGACGGCGGCGTCAATCAGCCGGCTCTCGAGCAGATGGATCAGCGTGTGGGTGATGACGCCGCCGGAAGCCCCGGCGCGGCGGATGGTCTCGTCAGCGGAGTGGCCGGTGCGGACGCGCTGGTAGCAGCCGAGCAGCCAGTTATCCGGCAGCCGGCCGTAGTGCGAGCGGTAGAGCGCGGCATAGTCCACGCCCTTGCCGGGGCAGACGGTCCAGGCCACCTCCGGCAGGCCGGCGCCGTCCGGCGGGAACACCGGCTGCGGCCCCCACGGCGTGTCCGCCATCCGGGACGCGCCCGCGAAGTCAAGCGCCACGCACGCGCCGCAACCGGTGCAAATGCCGCCCGCCACCACCTCGCGCCGCAGCTTGTCGCAGATCGTCACGCGGGCAGAGTAGCCTGATTGGCCGGCAAAACGAAAAGAAATTTTCCAGCCGGCAAAGTTCCGTTGACTTTGCCGGACGGGGATTTATGATCGCCGCCGGAGTGCCGAGCCGGGACCGCCCGGGCGCCGGAGGATTCATGCCGCTGATCCAGCCCAACGCCGTGGACTACGTGATTCTGGCGGTGTACTTCGTGTTCGTGCTGGGCATCGGCGTGGCGCTGAAGCGGTTCATCCGGACCGGCGAGGATTTCTTCCTCTCCGGCCGCAAGCTCGCCGCCTGGATCTGCGGGCTCGCCTTCCTCTCCGCCAACCTCGGCGCGCAGGAGGTGATCGGCATGGCGGCCTGCGGCGCCAAGTACGGCCTGCTGACCTGCCACTTCTACTGGATCCCCGCCGTGGCGGCGATGGTGTTCGTCGGCCTGTTCATGATGCCGTTTTACTACGGCTCGCGCGCGCGGTCGGTGCCGGAATACCTCCGGCTGCGGTTCGACGAGAAGACGCGCGGCCTGAACGCGCTCACCTTCGCCGGGATGACGGTGCTCTCCTCCGGCATCTCGCTGTTCGCGCTGGCCAAGCTGCTGGAGCTCCTGCTCGGTTGGGATTATAGCGTCAGCGTGTGGGTCTCGGCCCTGATCGTGCTGGCCTACATCTTTCTCGGCGGCCTGACCTCGGCGATCTACAACGAGGTGCTGCAGTTCTTCCTGATCGTGCTGGGCTTCCTGCCGCTGGCCCTGCTGGGCCTCAAGGACATCGGCGGCTGGGCCGGGCTGAAGGCGCGGCTGGCGGTCACCGCCGTCGCGCAGGGCTACGCGCCGGATGCGCTGGTGCGCGTGTGGCATCCGCTGTCCGCGCCGGCTGCCAACCCGATGGGCGTCGAATGGCTCGGCCTGGCGATGGGGCTGGGCTTCGTGCTGGGCTTCGGCTACTGGTGCACGGACTTCCTCGTGGTCCAGCGCGCGATGGCGGCGGATTCGATGGCGTCCGCGCGGCGCACGCCGCTGATCGCGGCCGTGCCCAAGATGCTCTTCCCGCTGATCCTCATCGTACCGGGTATGATCGCGCTGGCGCTGCACAGCGACGGCGGC
>CAIQIC010000164.1 GCA_903871765.1 uncultured Lentisphaerota bacterium | reverse complement strand
TTTACGCGCCTTCAATGCCCGGCAACAAGACCGGCCAGAGCCTGCCCTACTTCTTTGATGAGGTGCTGGCGCTGCGGGTTGAGAAGGACGCGGACGGCAACATCCAGCGCGCCATTATGTGTGATTCGGACGGGCTCTGGCTGGCCAAGGACCGTTCGGGCAAGCTCGGCGCTTGGGAGGCCCCCGACCTTGGGGAGATCATCGCAAAGATTGGTGGTGCGGCATGATGTCGCTACAGAAATTATCTGGGGAATGGCTGGAGGCAAAGGACGCCGAGCGGGACGCCACCGAAAGGCGCCGCCTGATTGAAGACGAACTGGTTCGCCTTCTTGAGGTACAGCAGACGGACGAGCACACCCGCAAGGTGGAGGCCAATCCCTTCACCATCAAGATTGCCTGCCGCATCAACCGCAAGGTCGATGGGGATTTGGCGCAAGAGATTGCAGCGGAGAACGACATGCAGGACCACCTCGCCCTGCTATTCCGCTGGAAGCCTGAACTCAGCATGACCGCATGGAACGGCGTGGGCGACAACGTGAAGCAAGTCTTCGCCCGCGCCATCACAGCAACCCCCGGACGGCCCTCTTTCACCATCACAAAGGATAAATAAGCATGGCAAACCTCGGCGAAACCTTTGAAGTCTCCGCCCTCCCGCAGGGCAACACCGGCAGCTTCGACCCGCTGCCCCCGGGCTGGTACTCGGCCACAATGTCGGCGGCTGAGATCAAATCCACCAAGACCGGAACCGGCCAGTACATTGCGCTGCGTTACGACATTACCGGCCCGACCCATCAGGGGCGCGTTGTGTTTGGCAACCTGAACATCAGGAACCAATCCCCGAAGGCCGAGGAGATCGGGCGCCAGCAGCTTGGCGACATCTGCCGCGCAATTGGTCTGGCCCGGGTGGGCGACACCGACCAGCTCATCGGCAACAGCCTGATGATCAAGCTGGACATCGAGAAGTCTGAGCAGTACGGCGACAAGAATCAAGTGAGGGGCTTCAAGCCCATCGCCGGGGGTGCGCCGAAAGTTGTGGGTATGGCCGCTTCTATTCCCGCCGCCGCCCCCACCAAGGCCGCTCCCCCGTGGGCAAAACGCTGAACTTAAACCCCCCGGTCAGTGATGGCCGGGGACTTTTTTGGAGGCAGCATGAAAATCCCTGACCGCGAAGACACCATCGAAAACCTGATCGACAAGGCGCACGAGGCCCGCCCCGACCGCCCCCGCCCCCATATGGGCGCCTCCATGCTTGGCAGCGTCTGCGAGCGCAAGATGTGGCTGTCATTTCGGTGGGCGGTGCAGCCTAAGTTTCCGGGTCGAATCTTGCGCCTGTTTCGCCGGGGGCATCAGGAAGAGCCGAACATCATCAAAGACCTTCGGGCCATCGGGATTGTGGTGAAGCCACTAAATGCACAGGAAGGCGTGGACTTTGGCTGCCATGTTTCCGGCAGCATCGACGCCATCATTGAGAGCGGTGTGCCGGAGGCCCCGAACAAGCGCCACATTGGCGAGTTCAAGACGCACTCATTTAAGTCATTCAAAGATGTGGAGGATAAGGGTGTCGAAAGATCAAAGCCTGAACATTACGCTCAGATGCAAATCTACATGCACGGGACCGGAATCGACCGTGCTCTATACGTGGCGGTTTGTAAGGACAATGACCGCATCTACACCGAGCGGGTTCGCTATGACAAGGAGATGGCGGAAAAGCTGGTCGCGCGTGGAAAGCGCATTGCGCTGTCTGAGCGCATGCCTCCACCTATATCGACTGACCCGTCATGGTTTCAGTGTAAATTCTGCGATGCGCATTCTTTCTGCCACGAGACGCAACTGACCAAGCACGAGAATTGCCGAACCTGTGCCCATAGCACACCCAAGGACGATAGCACTTGGCACTGCGAGCGTTGGGACGCAGGGATAGCTGTTGAGTACCAGCATGAGGGCTGCGAGGCCCACACGCTCCACCCCGATCTGGTTCCGTGGCGTATGGTGGACAGCAACTTGGACTGGCATGCCATCTACGAGGTTGACGGGGTATTGGTGATGAATGGCGAGGGCAAGGTCAGCAGCCAAGAGCTGATCGACAACGCCTCGGGCTGCACCAACCCGGCGGTCGAGAAAGTGAAACAGATCTGGCCGGGCGCCAAGGTGGTGAAATATGACCCAACTTCGTGATTATCAACAAAACACCATAAACGATCTTTACGCTTGGTTCTCGTCGGGTAATCAGGGCAACCCCTGCATTGTCATGCCGACAGGATCAGGCAAGAGCCACATTGTGGCCGCCCTGTGCAAGGACGCACTGCAATCGTGGCCAGAAACGCAGATCCTCATGCTGACGCATGTGAAGGAACTGATTGAGCAGAACGCCCAGAAAATGCGCGAACACTGGCCCAACGCGCCCATGGGGATCTACTCCGCCAGCATTGGCAGGAAGCACCTTGGCGAGCCGATCACGTTTGCGGGCATCCAGTCGATTGGCAAGAAGGCCAAAGAGGTCGGTCACGTTGATCTGGTCATCATTGATGAATGCCATCTGGTGAACCACAAGGAGTCCGGCGACTATCGCATGTTCCTTTATGAGCTGACCATGATCAATCCGGCGCTTCGCGTGATTGGCTTGACCGCCACCCCCTTCAGGCTGGGCCACGGCTACATCACCGACAAGCCCGCGATGTTCGACGCCCTGTTGACGCCGGTCAGCATTGAGGAGCTGATCTACAAGGGCTTTCTGGCGCCCC
>CAIQIC010000163.1 GCA_903871765.1 uncultured Lentisphaerota bacterium | reverse complement strand
GTGCGGCGCGCGAAGGTCCACCCAGCCCACCACGCCCTGGATGAAGTCGTGCTGCTCCGACAACTGGAGCAACCATTCGGTTTCTTCGAGCATCTGCCGCGCCTGCACGGCAATGGTGCCGTCGAACTGCAGGCTCTGCAGCAGCGGCGCAAGCTCGGTCGGCAGGTAGTCGCGCCGCAGCACCGCCATCTGATCCGTCATCCAGACGTGCTGCTGCGGATGGTAATGCCAGAAATGCTGGTGGGCATCGAGCCGCATTACGTGGCCCTCCGTGGCGGGCGGCGCCGGCCGGACGCCGGCTTGGCGGCCAGCCGGCCCAGCGCGGCGCGCAACCGCGCGCGCTCCGCCGGGGTGGCCGGCCGCAGGGGCGGACGGGGCGGACCCACCGGATGGCCGACCAGTCCGCAGGCCGCTTTGACATACTGGGTGTACTTCCCCCCGCCCTCGAACAGCTCCAGCACCGGCAGCATCCGGAAAAACAGCGCGCGGGCGGCCGCGTAATCCCGGCGTTCCACGGCCAGCGCATAAAGCTGGGCGTGCTCCCGCGGCAGGACATTGGCCACACCCCCCACCCAGCCGGCAGCGCCAACCATGAAACTCTCCAGCGCCAGGGTGTCGCAGCCGCAGAAGACGCCCAGCCGGTCGCCGCAGGTGCGGATCAGCGTCGTGATGCGGGCCATTTCACCGGTGCTTTCCTTGACGTAGCGCACGTTGGATAATTCCGTCAGGCGCGCAATGAAGTCCGGCGGCATGTCCACGCCCGTCCGGGCCGGGTAGTTGTAAAGCATGATCGGGATGCCGAGGGCGTCGTTGACAGCGCGGAAATGCGCGTACAGCTCGTTGAGCGTCGGTAACGAGTAGTACGGCGGGGCCAGCAACACTCCCGCCGCACCGAGTTGTTCGGCCTGCCGGGCATAGGCGATCACTTCGTGCGTCGAGCCGGCGTTGGCCCCCGCCAGCACCGGCACCCGGCCGGCGGCGGACGCCAGCGCCGTCTCCAGCACCATGCCGCGTTCCGCGGCGGTCAGCGCGTAGTATTCGCCCGTGCTGCCCAGCGGGATCAAGCCATGGACGCCCGCGCGGATCAGCCAATCCGCGTTGCGCGCCAGTACGCCGGGGTCCACCTGGCCGTCGGCGGTCATGGGCGTAACCAGGGCCGCGAGAATACCGTGCAGTTTCTTGTTCATGGTCGTCTGTGTTATTCAGTCGCTTCGTTTGCAGGTTTCAGGGTTCAGGTTATAGGGTTCAGGAAGGAAGTTAACCGTGCTATGCCACAACAGCAATCCGATTCCGGCCATGATGGATTCGATACGACGAATAAATTCTCCAAGTGCGATATCCTTTCATCGCTCTTACCTGATCTAAAAAACCATCGGTTCCGCATGCTCTGCTTCATCTGGAGGGCCGACCTTCCGCCTTCGCGGAGAGGCTCCGGCGGGACAAGCCGTGTCGGCCGCGGCCCGGACGGCGCCGGGCCCTCCAGGGACCAAACTGAACTCTGAACCCTTATCTTGCCCCTGGTTCCCCATTCTGCTCCTCGAACCCTTTTCCTCCTGCCCCCCCGCCCTTCCTCCAGCTTATCCAATCTGCATCCAGATGGTCTTCAATTCGGCGTATTGTTCCTGGGCGTAAATGGACTTGTCCCGGCCGAAGAAACCCGACTCCTTGAACCCGCCAAACGGCGTAGCCAGATCGCCTTCCGAGAAGCAGTTGACCGACACCGTGCCGGCGCGGAGGGCGCGGGCGACGCGGTGGGCCTTGTTGACGTCCCGCGTGTAGAGCGACGCGGCCAGGCCGTAATTCGTGTCATTGGCGACGGCCACCGCCTCGTCGTCGCTGTCCACCGGCAGGATGCCGAGCACCGGGCCGAAGATTTCCTCGCGGGCGATCTTCATGTTGTTGTTGACCTCGTCGAAAATGGTGAGTTCGACGAAGTTACCGCCCGTCGCCTGGAGGGTGCGCTGCCCGCCGAGCACCAGCTTGGCGCCGTCGGCATGGCCGGCGGCGATGTACCGCAGCACGGTCTCCATGTGGCTCTTTTCGATCAGCGGCCCGACGCGGTTGGCGGGGTTCAGCGGGTCGCCCACCGGCCAGGTGTGGCACTGTTCGATCAGCTTCGCCAGCAGCGCGTCCTTGTGCTGGCGGTGGACAATCAGGCGCGACCCGCTGCTGCAGTTCTCGCCCATGTTCCAGAAGGCGGAGTTGAGGGCGTTGGCGGCGACCAGGTCGAGGTCGGGCGGATCCGACAGCACCACCTGCGGGTTCTTGCCGCCCAGTTCGAGGATGACGCGCTTCAGGTTGGATTCGGCGGAGTAGTTCAGGAGCGCGCGCCCGACCTCGGTCGAGCCGGTGAAGGCCACCATCTCCACGTCCATGTGCCGGCAGAGGGCGGCGCCGATGACCGCCCCCGAGCCGGGCACCACGTTGAGCACGCCCGCGGGGATGCCCGCCTCCGCCGCCAACTCGGCGATGCGCAGCGCGCTGAGCGAAGTCTGCTTGGCCGGCTTGACCACGAGGCAGTTGCCGGCCGCCAGCGCCGGGCCGATCTTCCACGCCATCATCTGCGCGGGAAAGTTCCACGGCACGATCATGCCGACCACGCCGATGGGCTCGCGCACGATCATGGCCACGTTCTCGGGGCCGGTGGGCGACACGCGCTCATAGAGCTTGTCGATCAGCTCGGCGTGCCAGTGGATGCAGTGGATGGCGTCGGGGATGTCAATATTGACGCAGTCATAGATCGGCTTGCCGGCGTCCATGGAATCCAGCAGCGCGATCTCCATGGCGTTGGCTTCCAGCCGCTCGACGAACTTCAGCATGATGGCTTTGCGGTCGCCGGGCTTGAGCTTCGACCAGCAGCCGCTGTTGAAGGCGCGGCGGGCGGCGGCCACGGCGCGGTTGATGTCCTCGATGTCGCAAGACGCGATCTGGGCGATGGGTTTCCCGTTGGCAGGGTTGACGGAGGCGTAGGTCTGGCCGCTGGACGACGGGCCAAACCGGCCGTCAATGAACGCCTGTGTCCGGAACTTCAAGCCGGCCACGGCATTCTGGATGGCTTGGCGATCCAAGGTAAGATTCATGGCATTCCTTTCTTGTTGGTTATGGTCATACCTTCATCATTTCGCCGGCAGCTCCGGCACCAGCAGATACACGCCGCCGGGTTTGGCGGTGAACCGCACCACCGTGTCGGCCTCGCGCTCGAGCGAGAGGTCGTGCCCGCCTTCCCGCACCATCAGGCGCTCATGCGCACGCACCACGCACGGGCCGCCGCGCGCGGACCGGATGGTCGCGGACACCAGCCGGCCCGCCGACCAGACCTCGTCCACCGTGAAGCCGCCGCGGGCGCGCAGGCCGGACACCTCGCCGTCCGACCACGCCTTGGGCATGGCCGGCAGCAGGTGGATCGCGCCCGCCTGGGACTGCAGCAGCATCTCGGCGATCGCCGCCGTGGCGCCGAACGCGCCGTCCACTTGCGGTGACCGAAAGCAGATGGAAAACAGGTTCGGGCACGTCTGCTTGGCCACCAGGTTGGCCAGGCACACGCCGGCGTGGTCGCCGTCGAGCAGACGCGCCCAGCAGGCGGCCTTCCAGGCCATGCCGAAGCCGGTGCCGCTGTCGCCGCGCTGGTTGAGGGCCACCTGGGCGGCCGCGGCCAGCGCCGGCGTGGCGGCCGGACTGATTTGCGCGCTGGGATACACCGCGGTCAGATGGGAGATGTGCCGGTGCTGCTGCTCCAGGTCGCCCCAGTCCTCGATCCATTCCTGCAGGTTGCCCTGCCGGCCGATCTGCAGCGGCGCGAGGCGGGCGCGGGCCGCGGCCACCTGCTTGCCGAAATCCGCGTCCACGTGGAGGATGGTTCCGGCGGCGGCGCACGCCTCAAAGAGGTCCCGCAGAATATTCATGTCGATGGTCGAGCCGGCGGTGATGGTGGTGCCGGGTAGGTTGCAGTCAATGTAATCGTCGTGGAACGCGTGATTGCCGGGCCGCGCCGGGAAGTTTTCCGGCGAGGTGGAGGGATTCGTCACCAGCCATTTGTTCGTCGGGTATTCCTGCAACGTGTCGAGGAAAAACTGGGCCGAGCCCTTGAGCAGCGGATAAATTTCGCGGAGGTAAGCCTCGTCCGGATTGAACAGGTAGTGCTCCCACAGGTTGCCGCACAGCCAGGCGCCGGCGGTGGCGAATGTGCCCCACGTGGCCCCGTCCATCGGCGCGGCGGCGCGCCACTGGTCGGTATTCTGGTGGAACACCCAACCCCGCGCGCCATAGTGAACCCGCGCCACTTTGCCGCCGGTCTCGGCCAGTTCCTTCACCATCGTCACTAGCGGCTCCACGCACTCCGGCAGCCCGCTCACTTCGGCGGGCCAGTAGTTCATCTCCAGGTTGATGTTGGACGTGAACTTGCTTTCCCAGGACGGGTTCAGGTCTTCATTCCAAATGCCTTGCAGATTGGCGGGTTGACAGCCCGGGCGGCTGCTGCCCAGCAGCAGATAGCGCCCGTACTGGAACATCAGCGCCATGAGTTGCGGATCTTTTTGCGGATCGTACGTTCGCAGCCGCACGTCGGTGGGCTGGGTCGAGGCCGCGCTGGCCGGCAACTGCAGCTGGACGCGGCGGAACAGCGCCTGGTGGTTTTCCAGGTGTCCGGTCAGCAGGCGGTCCAGCGTCCGGCTCCGGACGTCCTCCATGTATCCCCGGGCCCGCTGCTCCGGATCGCCGCTGAGATCGTCATAGCGCTTGAAATTGGTGGCGGCGACGATGCGCAGCGTGGCCGCGTTGGCGCCCTGGACGGAAACACCCGCCCGGCCCACGGCCAACGTGCCGCCCTCGTGTTCCACGCTGACCCGCGCCGTGTAGCGGACGCGGCCCTTGATCCCCAGGTACGTGGCGGTCCGGCCGCGCAGCACCAGTTGTCCATCCGGCTCCACCGCGGTCGCGAACTTGGCATCACTCGGCGCATTGGTGGCGGTGACGCCGTCGAGCTGGGCGCTGAAGGAGAGCGCGCCGGGCTTGTCCGCCGTAAGGCGCACCACGATGACCTGGTGTTCGGCGCTGGCAAAGACCTCGCGTTTGAAGTTCACGCCGTCCACCTGGTAGGTGACGGCAGCGATGGCGGTGTCGAGATCCAACTGGCGGCGGTAATCCACCGCGTTCGTGTGGCCGGGGAAATCGAGAACCAGGTTGCCCAGCGGCTGATACTTCATCTGCTCGACGGGGTTGCCCAGCATTTTGCGGTTGAACAGGGCTTCCGCCTCGAAGTCCTTGCCCGCCAGCACCAGCCGGCGGATTTCCGGCAGGGCCTTCGGCCCGCCGGACTTGGCCGGGTCGTAGGGCCCGCCGGTCCAGATGGTTTGCTCGTTCAACTGGATACGCTCCGCGGGCACGTGCCCGAACACCATGGCGCCCAAGCGGCCGGTGCCGACCGGCAACGCCTCGGCCCATTTGGCCGCCGGCTGGGCGTACCAGAGGACCGTCGCCGCCTGCTCGCCGTTGATGGGCGGGGGCTCCACCTTGCCGGCGTTCCGGGCGGCGACCGCCGACTGGCCCGCGATCGGACCCCAGATCGCCTGCAGCAGTTCGAAGATCTCCGGCTCGGCGGTCATCAGTTCCGCGTGGTTGAAGGGGAAGAAATCATTCATGCCGAAATACGACTCGGTCATCTCCGCGAAAAATTCCTTGTGGTCCGTCAGCCCGTAGTGCCGGACGCGCGCGCCGTCGTACAACAGCGCCGCATTGCCGTGGCCGCTTTTCTTGAACGTTTCGTAGGCCTTGAGAATGCGCGGCTCCTCGAAGCCCAGCACCTGGTCGTGATAGGCATGCGCCAGCTCGTGCAGGATGACCCAGGGCTGTTCGCGGATGTCGCGCACGGTGACGAGGTCCGCCACCTGGGGAATGTGCACGCATTTGACCAGGTTGCTGGCGTAGCCGTGCTCCACCAGCCAGTCGGCGTCCGGATGATACTGCATCGAGCACAGCTTCCCGTGGGCCAGGTCGAGCACGATACGGACCTTCTGCAGCTTGGGCAGGATGTCCGGCGCTACGACCATCTTGATGTCGAACAACCGGGCTTCGAGGAATTTCTGCGCGCGTGTGAATGCTTGCTCGTTGGCCGGCTGCAGCAGGCGCTCATCCACCAGCACGGTCCAACCTTCCATATCGCGCGTGACGCGGGCGGCCGGCGGGGGCAGCTCGCCGCTGTCCGGCGCACCGTACGCCGGGGCGCCCGCCAGCGCCGCCAGCGCCACGGCCAGGCGGGCCAGCCGGCGGCATGCGGTCCGGCGGACCGCCGCGCGCGAACGATCCTGCGTCGTGCTGCGTCTCATGGCTCCATCCTTTTCCACCACGCTCGCGCGTCCGGATGCCGTATCCGCGGCGAGGAACGGCCCCGGATAATTCACCGGCGCACGGGTCCGCTGACAAAGCCTTTGT
>CAIQIC010000162.1 GCA_903871765.1 uncultured Lentisphaerota bacterium | reverse complement strand
TCATGCGTTCGATCTCGGGGTAAACGGTTTTCTCGCCCATGCGATACTCGCCGAGCCAGTATCCCTTGTTTTTCTTGTCGTTCTGGAACGTGCATTTCGTTCCGGTGTTCGGGTCGAGGGCCTCGAAGTAGTCGGGGCTGTGCCAGGTCCACTTGCCCATGAAGCTCCGGGAGAGTCCGAACTTCATTTCGTCATTGATCGAGGTGATGTCCCCGACGTAGATCGTGCGGGCATCCCGGTTATAGACGTGGTGCAGGCGGATGGGGGCATTCTTCCAGGCGTTGGAATACTGAGGCTTGAGCCCGAAGGTAGCGGCCACGTTCTCGAAGGGCCAGACCTGTTCCACCCAAACGGCTCCGGCCAGAGCGCCGCCAGCGAAGTTCTTGCCATCCATGTCGCCACGGAACCGGAAGCGCATCTGCTGTTTGTCCTCCTTGAACAGCCAGTCACCGCAACCAGAGGTGATGCCGTAGGAGTAGAACTCCCCGCCCTTAGAGAAGTCGGCAGCCGAATACATCTGAGTGAGCGCGGGGTTCGCAACCAGCAACCGACGCCGAGTGGTTGCATCCACGGTGACTGAGAACTTGCCTTCTACCAGCCAATCGCGATCATGGTAGCCGTTGGCGGCGAGGTCCTCTTGCTGGTTGGCAAGGTATTCCATCGTCAACTGACCCATCGCGGCGGAGAGCAGGGCGGTCGTGCCGTAGCCGAGCGCCGATAGATCACCGTTGGCGTTCAGGTTGATGAGAAGACTGTTCTTTGAGATGACCAGGGCCTCGCCTTGGCTCACGTTGAACATGTTGTCCACGATGTTGATGGCGACCGGGTTTCCGCTGGAGTCTTGTGGCCCGCAGAGCCACAGCCCGCCGCCCATCGCGGTCGTGCCCGCCTTGCGGAGAGTCAGGACGCGCAGGAAGTCGGAACAGATGTCCTCTGGCAGGTCTTGGTAGCCCTGGGCGATTGCGGCCATTTTGGCGATGCCTTCCTCGATGGTGTTCAACTGGTCCAGACAGAACACGGGGGTCTGGTAGTTGCGCTCGTAAATATCGAAGCGAAGTTGGTCCACGCCGTGGCCGATATACTGGCGCGGGGTGTCACAGGGAGCCCCAATGCACGGATCGGCGACGAACTGAGTCCAGAGACCGGGATCGTTGGGCCGGGTCACGTACACCCGCTCATGCAGGTGGGTGGTGCCGGTATGGTTTGGGAACGTCTCGGTCTTGTACATCCCGGTATAGATGTACGAATGTGGTTTGCGGTCCTTGGCGATGCGCTTGTCCCAGTTGTAGGGGCGGCGACCCAGGAAATCGTTGAATTGCTGGCAACCAGCGGCTGACAATGGCATAAAATGGTTCGTTTTTGCGCCAGACAATGCTGGACGCGGTTTTGATAGTTGTGGGTGAAATACCGGATGCGGAAGCCGGTTACGCGGGGTGCAGGCGGGTCCTGGCCGGGAACGGGCGGCGATACGTTCCTGCGCTGGGCGGTGGCGCTCTGATGTCTCAGCCCGATTCATATCTACGCCACATTTTTGAAGAAAGCTATTGCGTTCTTTGATACAATGTGTTATTGCTTGGGTGTGGCAGATACATTTTCATGGTCCAAACGGGTCCGAGATTGGCGCGGCAGGCTGACTCAGAAGGAGGCGGCGGCGATATTGGATATACCCGCGAGCACGTTTCGGGCGTGGGAATATGGGAAGCGGCATCCCAAGAAGGCCAGCGCCCAGGAGTTTGAGCGGCGGATGGT
>CAIQIC010000161.1 GCA_903871765.1 uncultured Lentisphaerota bacterium | reverse complement strand
GGCGTCGGCGGGCAACTCCACGTCGTGCCGGCGAGCGGGGCCTTGCCGTCGGCGTCGGCGGCAAGGCGCGCGCTAAAGCCCCAGCCGCCACCGCCCTGATCAATCCGCAGCACCAACTCCTGCTCGACCTGCGCGGCGAATACGGCCTGCGCGCCGTCCAAAAAGATACCGCCACCAACG
This sequence comes from uncultured Lentisphaerota bacterium, assembly GCA_903871765.1. Lineage (GTDB taxonomy): Bacteria > Verrucomicrobiota > Kiritimatiellia > CAIQIC01 > CAIQIC01 > CAIQIC01. Next base: position 16,032 of record CAIQIC010000161.1, on the reverse strand, counting down.
GCAGCAGCAACACCGGCAATGCGGTATTGTCGGTCGGCTATCTGTTCCGCTTCAATTAAACCGCGGTGACTACCACGAATAGGGCCTGACCATCCAATTCGTAAACACTTGCTGGGCCTTGTACCAAACACCGGCTCCGGGCGGAATGATCGCATTCGTCGCCAGCAACCCATCGCGCTGATAATGCCATTTCTCATCCGCCGCCTGTAGATAGAGGCTGTTATAGCCGCTGCTCGTCCAGATGAAGATCTGATCGGCCAGCGTATCGGTATCTCCGGCCGTGGCCCCGTTGGCCGCCCAGCTCAGGTTCGAACCGTTGACATCCAGCGGGGTGGCATAGAGGTTGGCGATCATGGTCAAGCCGGCCGGCAAAAACTGCGGCATGGTGGCGTCGGTCTGCACGGCGCCGGCCAGAAACACGTATTGTTCATCGGTCGCGCTTGGCGGCGACTGAATCCAGAACGCCTCCCCCAGGCTGATGGCGGGATTAACCATTTGGCTGGGACTTTCCGTCAGATAGAAGTTGCCGTTGGCCTTTTGGAAAACCGCCAGATAGGCGCCGACGCCCTCCTGCGCTTCAGCATCCCACAGGAGCACCTTGCTCGCCTCCGTGTACACATTGTTCCTGACCAGTTGATTCGTGCCCAGCAGGTCCAGCAGCGTGGTCGGATCGTTGCCCCCCGGCATGAAGTTCAACCCGCAGAGCGTGTAGCCGCCAGCCGGCGGCACCTGCACCGCCGCATAACCCACCGTGTTCGCGCTGACGCTGGCGCCCATTTTGATGCGATAAAATCGCGTGTTCGCCGCCGGCATGGCGGAATCGGTATACGCGAGGATGGTCTGACCAGAACCGGCGATCATTTGCGCATCCGGCAAGTCGTCTTTCCAAGGATCACCCAGCGCATCACAATATTCGACCTGGTAGGTCTTGCCCGGGACCGCAGGCCACAGGACCGTGAACCCCTCATCCCCCTGCTGCGGCGTGGCGTTGCTGATCACCAAGCCACTGCTCTGACTGGCGCTGGCCAGCACCGGCGGGACGTTGTAGACCGGTACGGTCGTGAAGCTATTGGTCGCACTGACTGTTATCAGGGACCCGTCGCTGGTGGTCGTGTACCATTCGCAGGTTACACCCGGAGCGAGGCTCGACCACGCTGGGCTGGCCGGGATGCCCGCCGCCACGGCCAGGTTGGTGCCCAGGCAGACGAACGGCGGATAGGGGGCCATGGCGTAGGCCAGCGTGAATTCGCTGTCGCCGTCCGTCATGGATGCGTCGAGGTCCGGCGAGTAGGTTTTGACGCGGATGACGTTGTTGCTGGGCGAAAACTCCAGCGTGCGGAGATAGCCGTCTCCGCCGTATGTGGAGCACTGATAGTCGGCGAGCAGCACATCCACGTACCGACCGCCCACCGCCTCGTGCCGCCGACCCTGGCCGTCGTTATGGCCGCACAGCATCAGAAAGAGATTGGGATTGTTGGTCAGCGCCGGGAACGTCGTCGTGCCGCCGTCCGTGGACCACGCGGCGGGCGTCGGCCAACGGTAGCCGGCATCGAGCAGCGAGTGCGTCACCACGATGGCGCGGCGGTTGACGTTGGACTGCAGGACGGCGTTGGCCCAGTTCATCACCGCCGCATCGGCGCCGGCGTTGTATTCCAGCGCCAGTACGATGAAGTCCAGACCGCCGGCGCTGAAGAGATCGTAGTGATTCTGATAGCCGGTGCTGTAGTTGCCGCCGAAATAGCTGCGGCCAGTGAAATGATGGGCGCCGAAGTAGGTGTTGAACAGCTTATACGGCAGGTCGTGATTGCCCACCGGCACGCTGTAGGGAAGGCCCTCCCGCAAGCCGGTGGCCACCGGATCTTCGAGGCGGTAGAACGCGTTGGTGGCATTCCCGTATTGCCATTCGTCCGAGCCGGCATCCACCACATCCCCCACGCCGGTCACGTACACAATGTTGCGCGCCATGCGGTTGCTGATGATCCAGTCCGTCTGCGTCTGGAAAATCTCCGGATACAGCGCGGCGTAGAACTGCGTGTCCGGGAGCACCACCAGGGTGAAGTCCGGTCCGGTCGCACTGTTGGTCAGCGGCCGGCCATAGTAGACGACCGTCGGCGGACTGCTGTTCGGAGCAGCGCCCGCCACGGGCTGTTCGGCATTGGACGCCGCGCCCAGGGCGCCGTTGGCCAAGGCGCCGTTGGCCGGTGTGACGACGGCCGGCGCGGCCGGCGGCGGAGTGGCGCTGACCGAGGCGAGCGCCGCGGGGGCGGTGGTGGCAGCGCCCAGGGCGCCCCCAGCCGCGGGGGCCTGCGCACGGGAACCCACGGACACGCCGCCCCACGCGAAACCCAGGGGCGCGGCGTCAGCGTTGCCGGGCAGGTTGCCGTTGGCATGGAGCGCCCCACTCGCGACAGCGCCATGGTCCACGGCGCTCAACGGGATCGTGCCGTTGGTATTGCGAACCGCAACGTTGCTGATGCGCTTGCTCGTGACCGTCGGTGACAGCTTGCGCGCCGGCAACGGAAAACCCGCGGTCCACAGCGGACCGGCTGTGATGGACCCATAACCCATGGGGTTATAGCTCGCCATCAATTGCGGTTCCTCGGCCAGCATGCCGCTATTGATCGGCGTGGGTAGGGCGGCGATTGAGATGGCGCCCGCCCAGTCGGCCCGTTGAACACGGGACCTTGGCGCTTTGGCCAAGACACCATCCGTCGCTCCGAAAGGCGGATACTCCACGACCTGCGCCCATAGTATAAAGGCTGCGCCGACCAGCCCCACCACCAGCCCGAGCCATTGTGCGCGCCGTCCTGACCGCCCGAAGGTATTCCGCTTCATGTGCTCCTTGCCCTGCGACCATTGGCACAGAAAACACCGACAGCTTAGCCCCTTTGATTCAAAGCACAACCCCAAAAGCACATTTTAATAACCAGCACCAGCGGCCACCCGGCTGCGCCGCATCACGCTGGGGCTTGTGCGGACGAATTGCGCCCGAACAGGGCAAACCACGCCGTGCCCAGCGCGCCGCACGCGCCGGCCGCCAGGAAGTTGGTCGCCGGCGAAACCTCCCACAGCAGGGCCCCGCCGAAGGCGGCCGCCGTGACGATTACGTCGCGGATCAAATAGTAGAGCCCGAAGGTTCCCGCCCGCGCGTCCGCCGGCGCCAGGTCCAGGATCATCGCCTTGCGCGTCGGCTCGCCGAATTCCTTCAAGCCCCGCAGGATGAAGGCCGGCACCAGCGCGGCAAAGGACCGGCAGAACAGCAGCGCCAGCGGGAAGGCGGTGAAGAACACAAACGTGATCAGCACGAAAGGTTTTTTCATCGTCCGGTCCGCCAACCACGCCACCGGCAGGTAGATGAGGACCGCCGTGGCCATCTCGATCGCCGTCAGCACGCCGAACTGCATGGGCGTGACGCCATGCAGGTTCAGCGCCCACACCACGACGAAGGCGTACGGAATCTGCTCGGCAAACCGGATCAGGATGTCGGACACCAGCAGGTTGCGCAGCGCCGGGCTGAACCGCCGGAAAAGATCGAGCGGCGGCTGCGGCGCGGTCCGCGCCGCGGCCTCCTCCGGAATAAACGCCGCGATCAGCGCGCTGCCCGCCGCGCACAGGAGCAGGGCTGCGCCAAAGGCCACGCGCAGGCCAACCACCGTCCCGTACGCCGCGATCAGCGCGCCGCCCAGCACCGGCCCCAACGCCATGGGGAACCGCCGCACGAGCGAATGCATCGTCACACCCATCGTGCGCTGCTTGGCCGGCAGGAGGCGGCCCACCAGGCTCATGATCGCCGGCAGGGTGACCGCCGACCAGGCGCTGAAAAACAACGCGCCCAGCAGCACCGCCCACCAGCGCGGCACCAACAGCACCAGCGCGTAGCCCAGCATCGCCACCAAGTTGAACAGCAGCAGCGCCCGCCGCTGGCCCAGCCGGTCGCTCAGGTAGCCGCCCGGCAGCGAGTACAGGGCGCCCAGCAGGTTCTGCAGGCCGTTGAGCAAGCCCACGGACAGCACCGAGCCGCCCAGCGCCAGCAGGTAGACCGGCAGGAACCGCTCGGCCATCCGCTCGCCCAGGCCCACCAGCACCACCATCGCCAACAGGGCAACCATGCCCGAACGCAACCCGAGAAACTGCACCAACCGCCGCGAGCCGTCCGGCCGGGCCGGAGACCCGGATTCCGGCCGCCGCACACATGCATCGGCATTAAGCATACCAACCAATAACACATCCGCCGCGGCCCCGCCACACCGGCTAAGCGGATTTACCCCACGAACACCGCCGCGATGAATTCGCTCCAAGCGGCGGCGCGGAGCGCGGCGGCCTGCTTGCGAGCTGCGGCGACACGATTCCGCCCTTTTTCCAGGGCTCGCATTATTTCGGTCTGTTTAGCCGTGTCATCTGGTAATGGGACAGGCAGATTCTCAACCTCAGTGCTGTTAATGGACGCCAGATTGGTCGTGCGCTTGGCTTTGGATCGGAAATATGCCTGGCCGGTCGGGCAATTGATATACGCCAGTACGAATTCCGGGGTCGCGCGACTCGGGTCGAGTCGAACGCGGAGCACATGATTCTGATGTACACAATCGGGGATCTCGCTGCTCCAGATGGCCCCACGTCCAACCAAGTCGGGGCTGTTACCCTCGCATAGCAACAGGTCTCCAGTTTCAAGCCGGTACTTGAGCATATCGGCGTCCGGCACGTTGATGGTCTTGATCGCGCGCAAATCAAGACGGCCACGCTGGACATTGGCGACGCGGAGATAGGGGCGGGCGTGTTTACCCGGCCGGTTGCCTGGGCACTTCTGGAGCCCATAGGATACGGTCGCGATGTCGCCGAGCAAAACGATTTCGAAATTGGATTCGAGCGGAGCATCCCCAACGATTGCCGTTTGCAGAATCCCCTCATGGCTCCAGCGTTCGATGTCGCGGAAACGCACGATCTGGCAAAACCGTTTGGGCAGGTTGGGCGGGGGCGTGAGGCCGAGCGCAGCTTCGAATTCACGCTGCGCATCGCGCTCGATTTGCCGGGCCTGCGCGTCGAGTTGCGCCGCTTTGTCCAGAGCCGTGCGGTAGGCCGCGACCAGGCGGCGCTGGTCCTTGAGTTCGGGAAGCGGAATTGCAATGGATCGGAAATGCTCCGGGGTGATACGTTTCCGGCCGCTTGTACCACTGGCGCCGGTCCGAATCAGCTTCAGGAAGTTCGGCGTGCGCAGGAGCATCGCCATGTAACGGGCATCGACCTGTTGCAGGTCCGGCGAATGAATCGGGTATTCGCTGGTGACCACAACCTTCGGCATGGAGTCAGGGATCAAACCGATCGCACCATTGCGGGCGTCAATCTTGGAGAAGATAAGACCGCCGGGATAGGCGGCGAACATGCTGCCCTTGAACGGGGCGGTTCGGTCTCTGGGCACCACGGAACCGTCGAAGTGGATGGTGATCGGCGCCCATTCACCAAGGCTCTGCTTGACTCGGACATGCTCGGTCCGCGGCTTGAGCAGGTCGTCGAGAGGCACATGGGCGTGAAGGCACGCCCAGTCGTCATTGCCGCCGGGAACCCAGCGGTCCATGTCCTTCCACCTTTGAACCTGACAGATCATGGCGTTCCGAATCCGATGCCCTGTTTCTGTGGCAGCCTGTTTCCGGTCTCGACGGCCCCAACAGCCTTGCGCGCTTTGGGGCGGGCTTTGCGCTTGGGTTTGGATGGGTGCGTGCGTTCCCACTCTCGTTCTGCTACGTTGAATTCGTCTGCTGCTCGCTGAACCCCGTGCTGCTGTGCGGGCAGATTCGGGTAGTGCCGCGTTGTGAACGGCCCTCGCATCACCGCTTCCTCCTCGGCGAACGCGTCCCTTTGCCGGACTCAGCGCCGGGCGTGCTCCGGTAGGATGCCCGCGCTTCGCGAACAACCGGAATCGCGGCGACCTTCCCGCCATAGGCGGCCGGATCGAACGGAACAACCTGTCCGGCAACAGCCTGTGCCCGCCGGGACGCGATCAGCCGCCAGAATTTTGGACTGTTACGCAGCAGGTAGTCCTCCGCGTCCTCATCCGTCACCGCCTGCAAGACGGCTGCCACCCGCCCGTGGCGCGTGATGAAGAGGGGTTCTTCCCCAAGGTCTGCGATCACGGCCGACAACTGGTTCTTCACATGGGCCAAGGTATCCACCTTCATATCGTCATCCGAATGCGGTATTGCATAGCCATATAATAGCAACTTTATGCTATCCCAAGGCAAGCACAATCAATGCGCGAAAGTGGGTTTGCTGTCCATCTTCGCTCCGGCGGCAACCCAGGCCGAGAATTTGCGATAGGCGGCGAGCACCTCCGGCAGTTGGTTCGGCCCTTCGGCGCCGGTGGACGTGATGCCGACAGTCTCGGGCGCGGCGGTGAAGACGGGATAGTCGAACAACTCGCGCACCGCGTGCCATAGGGCGGCGTTGTGTGCCACGTCCACCTTCCGCAGGGCGGCCCGGAGTTGACGGGCCAGCGCATCGCTCTGTTGACCGATGAGGAAACGAAGGTTTCTTCCGGCAGGCTGACGACCGCGAGAAGTCGGGCTTCCCCTTCGGCCCAACGGCGAAGCCACGCGAGCGAAGGGTTGTTGAGATTGCCGTCGGGCAGCACAATGCCCATCCGTCCGCCGGGTCGAAGGAGTTGGATGCAACGTTCGAGAAAAAGCAATTCCGTGGGGCGGTTCGGCTTGCCGGCACCGATCTCGTAAGCTTCCAAGATCGCATCCCTATCGGCGGCGCGTTTCTGAGTCTGCCGATGGCTCGTCGACCATGCGTCGCCGTAGCGCTCCCGGCAACGGTCGAGGTAGGCGCGATCATTGGGCACACGGGTTTCCTCGGTGCCGCCGAATTTCTGATCGTCCCCGACATTCTGGCCAAAGGGCGGATTGGTCAGAACCAGGTTGAACCGGCCGGCAAAGACCCCATTGATGTCCACGAGACCGTCAAGCGCGAGCCACGCGCGCAGTGCACAATCGCGGTTGGAATCTGGTCACGAATCGTCGATTGTTGCGCACACATGATAACAACAAACGAAGTCGAGGCAGGCCAGGAGCGGTTCGACCGCGCGGCGGCGGAGTGGGACGCCAGCGTTGCAGGCCTTGCGCGCCAGCCTGCGGCCCGGCGGCTGGTGTAGGGACCCAAGCACACCACGGCACAAGGAAGCCCAGTGGCGGACCGCGACGAAACAGGGCGTTTTCAAACATGAAGATAACATAAATATCTTCTTGCAGAAGCATCATAAGCGGCTTATGATGCAGAAAAGGTTGGAGCATGGGAACACCAGCACCCATAAGCGTTTATCTCGCCAGGATAGGTCGAAAAGGCGGCATAAAAAGTCGTCGTCGCCTGTCGTCCGAGGATGCAAAAAACATGGTCCGCCTGCGTGAGGCGCGGCGTGCCTTCGCCATGTTCTATACCCCATGCTTCTGGTACCTGCGGGAAAACATGACCATTACGCTGGCCGATGTGTCTGAAATTGTACGCGGCCTGCGTCAAAACGGGGGGCGACAAGGGTTTCTGCTTGCCGCAAAACTATGCCGCTAACCGCCATTCAAGCCGAAGTGCTCAACCTGATTGCCGTCCACCGGAGTCCGGAGAGCTATCTGGCGGGCGCCACGGTGATCCATCGCGCTGCCGACACGCCGCGCTTTTCCCAGGATCTTGACTTCTTTCACGACGTTGCGGACAGCATCGCCCAGAGCGCCGAGCAGGACACCCGGACACTTCGACAAGCCGGTTACGACGTCGTGTGGCTTCTGCGCACAACCACATTCCACCGGGCGGTCGTGACGGCGGGTAAACAGCAACTGAAAATAGAGTGGGCGCAGGATAGCGCCTTCCGATTCTTTCCCGTGCAGAAAGATGAGCGCTGCGGGTATCGTCTGCATGATGCCGACGCGGCGGTTAACAAGGTTCTGGCCCTGGCGGGGCGCGATGAAATCCGTGATTTTGTGGATGTGCTTCATCTGCACAAAACCTATCTCTCACTGGGGGCCATGGCTTGGGCGGCTTGCGGGAAAGACCCCGGCTTCACGCCGGAGTTTCTGCTGGACCACGCGGGCCGCCACACGGCCTATACCCAGGCCGATCTTGATCGCCTGAGTCTACGGTTACCGTTGGATCTTAAAATCCTCAAGCAGAGCTGGTTCGAGGCCCTGAAGGCAGCGCGGTTGCTGATCTCCGCCCTTCCTCCCGCTGAGATCGGCTGTCTCTACCTGGCGCGTGACCAGAGTCCTGTGACACCCGACACGGCCGCTGTCAGCTTTCGAACCTTAACCCGACACTATGGACGCATCCGCGGCGCCTGGCCGATGGTCACCCCCCTATAGCGCCGGCATGGTAACGCGTCAAATGTACTTGGGGAAATGATGACGAAAAATAAAGCAGCAGAAGGCCGGGCACGGTTCGACCGCGCGGCGGCGGAATGGGACGCCAACCCGGGGCGGGTGGCCCTGGCCCGGGCGGTCGTCGCAGCGCTCCGGCAGGCCGTGCCGCTGCGCGCCGACCTGCAGGTGCTGGATTTCGGCGCGGGGACCGGACTGGTGACGCTGGGATTGTCGCCCCACGTGGCGCACCTTACGGCCATGGACACGTCCCGCGAGATGTTGCGGATGTTAGACGAGAAGTTGAAGGCCTTGAAGATCGCCAACGTTCAGACCTCGTTCTGCGACATCGCGAACGCCGCGCTGCCCGCCGCCAAGTTCGATCTGATCGTGAGTTCGATGGTGCTGCATCACCTGCCCGACGTGCCCCGGGCGTTGCAGCACTTGCGCGCCAGCCTCCGGCCCGGCGGCTGGATCGCCCTGGCCGATCTGGATGCGGAAGATGGAACCTTCCATGCCGACAAGGCCGGTGTATTTCATCAGGGTTTCGATCGTGAAGAAGTCCGCCGTTGGTTCCAGGCGGCCGGATTCACGGACACCGCGGCGCGCGAGGCGCATCGCATCGTGCGCCCGGCGGCCGACGGCAGCGCACGCGAATACAGCGTGTTCCTCGTCACCGGCCGGGCGGAATAATCGCGGCCGTTAGCCGCCATGATGCCCATGCCCAAGCAGTAGTTCTATTCCAAACGTTCAAACAACTGCGATGGAAGTGCCATTCATTTCATAAACCGATTATCCGCGTGGGTACGGGCCGATGGTGGCGATTGGTCACACCAACCGGCGCGGCTGTTGGGGAAAGCGTCAAACTTCGGCACGTACGGTTTGATGTCGATGACCGGGCTGCCGTCGAGGATGTCCACACCGCCAATCGTGAGCACATTTCCGGAGACGGAGAGAAGTTGCACACAGGACAGGCCGATGGCATTCGGACGGCAGGGCGCACGAGTGGCAAAGACGCCGCGCTCCGTTGTGTCGCGGAACGGGATCACACGGAGCGGACCGGGGAGTGCTTTGTGGAGCCAATAGATAAGCCAAACCCGGTCGAAGCCTTCCAGATCGCGCAGGCCCTCCGCGTACTGCGGCAACACCTCAACAGTACCTACCGTTCCTTCGGCAAAGACCGGCTGGATTGGCATTCCCGCCGGTTCTTTGAAGGGTGAATGGATGATGCCAATTCCGGCCAGTGTCATGGCCAGGGTCTCCGGTTTCATCCCTGCTGCATTTTCTTCGCTGGCATCTTTCATCTATCCTCTCTTCGTTCTCTCTGCGGGTCCCGATTCTTATCAGAAATCAACCCGCATCCCAACCTTGCACGGCCGGTAGCGGTCGCGCATCCCGCCCACACTTGGCGCCCTTCATGGGGTGTTCCGGTGGCACCTGCGGTACGCATGGCAGAAGGGACAAGACCGTTCAATAGACCGCATGAAACGCGCCCACGCGCTGTCCGGCCAGCGCCGGGCGGTTATACAGAGCGGGCACACACCGCATAGCAAGGCGAAGATGCGCGTGATCATAGGCCCCCGCCTGGTTCGAAGCGGTCATCTGCGTGGATGCGTGCCGATGGTGGTGAAACGGCTTCGACTTCGACCATCGCCCCTTTCGTGGTCGCCCGGCGGTAGGGTCCGCGGGTTGCCGGCGCGGCGTCCGTTCGTACGCTGTTCATTCTTCGCTCCTTGTTGCGGTGCATCTGGACACAACAATCCAGACCCGGAATTGATCTTTGTGGGCCAGGTGGGCGCATCCGCCCAGATCGGTAATCATGCTGATCATCGTCGCGGGCACATAGAAATTGCTCCGCATCATAAAAAGTTTCTCAAGGAAAGCCACCCCTTTGACCAGGAACCGGCGGTAGTCCGGTTCCTCGACCAGCAGGCGCCCGGACGGTTTAAGAACCCGGAGCAATTCTCCGAGGGCTGCTTTTTGGTCGCGCAAATGGTGAAAAGCGTCAACGAGCAAAATTCGATCGAAGCATTCATCCGAGAAGGGCAGGGCTTCCAGGTCGGCCAATGTTGTTTCCAATCCTTTATTCCTGGCCATCTGGAGCATTTTTCCGGAAGAGTCGCACACCACGATATGCGCAACTAAACCGCGCAGACCCGCGGACGCCCGGCCGGTGCCGCCGGCCGCATCCAGTAGATTTCCCTGGGCAGGAAGATCGAGCAATGCATGCAACAGCATGGGATCGGTGGGCGGAATGAGCTTATCGTAAATGGGCGCCAGGTAATCGAAATGATTGAACATGTTAAAATCAGCCAAGGCTAATAATTAAGCTACCCTTATCCGCTGGATCCAGTTTTGCGTCGAACTTGGTTAACGATTTCTTGGCTAAACCATTCTTATAGGTTCCATCCAAGGCAAAGGTGGAGTGGCCCAGGCTGGCGCAACGGAATTGTTTAGCGGCGGGCGTATATTCGACCTCAACGCCACGATGCGGGCACTTGATGGAAACCACGACGTATTCGGTGTCTCCGCTGCGACCGATAATGAGCGACTGGGGCAGCTTGGGATCGATTATTTTAACCGAGCGGCCAACCTTCCCCAACGTCGGCACCTTGGCCAGATCAATCCGCACCTGTTTGTTTTCAACAACATATGCGCCAGCGGCAATGGCAGGTGTATTTCCTATTTTGCTGAAGGATGCGCATCCGCTCAGGCTGCAAACACAAGTTCCTGCTCCGGCCACTGTAATGCCGGTGATAAATTTTCTGCGACTGATTTTTAGCACAGCTTTTTTCTCCCATGGCTATAAACATTACCGCTCAATCACCAGCGCTGCTTCCCTCTGACAGCCCCGTGCTGGCGGGAGTCATGGCCCGATACTCCCGCCAGAATTACAAGGCTTGTGTGGTTTTCCGCTACTTGGTTGTTCGACTGTGATGGCAGGCAGCGCCGTCGCCGTGGCCGGCGCAAGCGCCATCCTCCTCGATCTCCGTCAATTCCGCAGCCTTGAATTGACGCACGGCATCCGCCACCGTGCCGCCGATGCAACGATACACCTTGATTCCGGCCGCCTGCAAGCCCAGCAAAGCTCCGGTTCCGATGCCGCCTACAATGGCCACATCCGGTCTTGCGCCCGCGAGGGCTTTCATCGGGCTGCACGCACCGTGGACATGGGCTTCGTCACGATTGTCGATCGCCTCGACGGACATAGTAGCCGAATCCACAAGCGCGAACGCAGCGGCGGATCCGAAATGCCCATACACGGTGCTTTCGAGTCCGCGGTATTCTGCAACGGGGATGGCAATCTTCATGCTTCGGCCTGGCCCTTTCCGAAACCTTTGCCCTTGTCTTTTACCGGTTCGGTCGGTGCGGCAGTCGCACAAGCCATACCCCGATGACGGCGGCCGCGCGGGCCCATTCCAGCACCACCCGCGCCCTGTGCCCCGCGCCGCTGTCCACAACCACACGGCCCACGCCCCATGCCGCGCCCTCCGCCTCTTGGTCCTGTTCCATCTTTTCCTGGCATCGCCTGTTTTCCTTTCATAATCACAGCGCCACCTTCCAGCCGGAGCGCCTTGCCGTGAATAAGGGCGTCCGCCACTTTCCGCCGGGCCAGCTCGATAACACGCGAGAAGGTCGGACGGGAAATCTTCATCTGCTCCGCGGCCTGCTCCTGATAGAGGCCGTTGAGGTCCGCCAACCGCAGGGCCTCCAGTTCGTCCAGCGCAAGGACCACTTCCTCCAGCAGGCGGACCGGAATTCCGGCCGGCTTGAAGTAAACGACGCCTGGCTTGATATCAATATGTCTGAGGCAGCAGGGTCGCGGCATATCTTCACCTGAAATTTCTGGCGCGCATTATGAACATATGTTCATTACCAGTCAACCGAAATGTTCAGGGCGTGTCGGAGTGGCGGTTTTATTGACAAGCGGGACCCCGACCCGCATACTTGCGCATCGGAGAACGGCTCATGAGCGACACTGCCGAGCCCAAGCAAGGTAGGGAAAGGGGCCTGGCCCCTGGCCAGGTGAATTTCGTCATCGACGCCCTAGCTTTGGCCGGCTTGGTAATGCTGGCCGCCACCGGCCTGTTGATGCACTTCGTCCTGCCGCCCGGAAGTGGTAATGCGACCCTATGGAATATGACCCGGCATGCGTGGGGCGAAGTTCACTTTATTCTGGCACTCGTCATCCTGGGCGTACTTTCCCTGCACCTTGTTTTGCACTGGCACTGGATCGTCGTTTTAATCAAGGGTCGACCGGATTCCAAGCCGGGCGCCGGCTGGCGCATCGGACTGGCCCTACTGGCGCTGCTGGCGCTTTTGGCCGTGGCCGCGGCGCCCTTCTTTTCGTCGAAAACCCCGCCGGAGTCCCCGCAGGGCGCCGGCCGCGGTTGGCATAGCGGGCGGTAGGTGCAATTGAACATGAAATGCAAGCATGGTGCGCTGTCATCGTTCTGGGACCGGCAGCAGGTCTTTTCAGCCAATAAATCCGACCGGATTGACAACACGGCGCGACTCTGCTTACCCTCCGCTATGCGTAGTGCAACTTCCAGCCTGCGGCGCGGCGCGAGCTTGCTCGTGGCCCTCTGGCTGTGCGCCTGGCTGACCCCGATCGTCCATCAAACCCTATGCACTGGGCATCAGCACAGCGACATCACCTGCCCCATTTGTCAGCTCGCCACCACCTCGGTCATCTCCGCGCCACCCTTGGCGGCGCCGATACCGGTGCGCGCCGTGGCACAACCGTTGCCGCTCGTCTGGACACCGTCTCCGGCCCTGCTCTTCCAGGTTGAACACCCGCCGCGCGGACCGCCGCCGGCCGTGGCTTGCGTTTGATTTTCTGGTCCGCATCCCCGCGGGCCGTCGCAAGGTTCGTTCAACTTTAATCCGGAGCAATCCATGTATCGTAGACTTTTCTGGGCAATCGCCTTTTCCGCCGCGGCGGCGCTGGCCCACGCCGAAAATGTCCCGGCGGACAACACCTTGAGCAACGCGCTCAAGGAAATCAACAACCTCAAGCTGCGCACCGAGCAATTGGAAAAGCAGGTGCGCGAGCAAAACACCGCGGCGCCCGCGCCGCTCGTTTCGTCCGGCCGCGCCTATATGAACGCCGGCTTTGACGTGCTGGTCAACGGCGGCTGGAGCACGACACCGGACGTCGCGACCATCCAATCCGGCGACCACGACCCGTCGCAGCGCGGCTTCTCGCTCCGCAACGCGGAACTCTCGCTCGATGGCGCGGTGGATCCGTTCTTCAAGGCGTTCGCCAACCTCGTGTTCAAGATGAGCCCGGATGAGGAGACCGAACTCGAGTTGGAGGAAGCCTACGCGCAGTCCACCGCGCTGCCCGGCAACCTACAACTCCGCGCGGGCCGTTATTTCACGGAATTCGGCCGGCAGAACAACCAGCACCCGCACGCGTGGGCGTTCGTGGACCAGCCGCTGGTCATGAACCGTCTTTTCGGCAGCGACGGCCTGCGGCAAAACGGCCTGCGGCTCTCGTGGCTTGCGCCGACGCCGTGGTACACCGAGGTGCTGTGCGGCGTCTATAACGGCCAAGGCGGCGACGCGTTCAGCTTTCGTAACCCGGGCGACGCCGACACCAACGGCATCACGCGGCTCTACGGCCACGCCACCACCCCGCGCGACCTGCGCGGGGTTGGCGACCTGCTCTATGTGCCGCGCCTGACCTCGTCGTTCGACCTTACCGACGAGCAGACGCTGGTGCTCGGCGCCTCGGCGGCGTTCGGCCCAAACGACACCGGCCCGGATGCGCGCACACAGATTTACGGCGTGGACGGTTACTGGAAATGGAAGCCCGCCAACGCCGGCGCGGGTTGGCCGTTTGTTGCGCTGCAGACCGAACTGTTCTACCGCGATTTCCAGGCCGCCGCCGACTCCGGCGCCAATCTGCCAGAGGAGCAGCTGCGCGACTGGGGCTGCTATGCGCAGGCGCTCTGGGGCTTCACGCGCGGCTGGGTCGCCGGCCTGCGCGGCGACTATGTCACCGGCAATGCCGGTGCCAGCGCCAACGGCAACGCCCAGCGCGGCGAAGCCGAACGCATCTCGCCGAACGTGACCTATTACTTCAGCGAGTTCGCCAAGTTGCGCCTGCAATATAACTATACGCATTATTCCGAAAGCACCGACGAGCAGGCCGTCTGGACGCAATTGGAGTTCATGATCGGCGCGCACGCCGCGCATAAGTTCTGAAGATGGAAAATGGAGGATGAAAACATGAAGAACTTAAAACTGTTTTTGATCGCTGGATTGGCCGGGACGGCCATGACCGCCGATGCCAAGCTGAATGTCGTCGCCACGACCGCCGATTTCGGCGCGCTGGCGCAGGCGGTCGGCGGCGACTTTGTGAATGTGACCGTGCTGGCCAAGCCGACCGAAGACCCGCACTTTGTGGACGCGAAGCCGAGCTACATCGTCAAGCTCAACCGCGCCGACGTGCTGATCGAGGGCGGTGCGGAGTTGGAGAGCGGCTGGCTACCACCGCTGCTCGATGGCACACGCAACACAAAGCTAGCCTTCGGCCAGCCGGGCCGCGTCAGGGCCGCCGAGGGACTTGCGTTGCTGGAGGTGCCGACGGAACTCGACCGGTCGAAAGGCGACCTGCACGCGATGGGCAACCCGCACTACATGACCGATCCCGAAAATGCGCGGCACGTAGCCAAACATATTGCCGAAGGTTTTTCCGCTGTGGATCCGGCGCACACGGCCGCCTTCGAGCAAAACCTCCAGGGGTGGCTCAAGCAGCTCGACGCAAAGGAGGCCGTCTGGCAGAAGCAGCTCACGCCATTCGCCGGTACACGCGTCGCAGCGGTTCATAATTCATGGCCCTACTTCGCGCGTCGCTTCGGGCTGAAGATGGACCTCTTCCTTGAACCCAAGCCCGGCATTCCGCCCTCACCCGCGCAGCTCGTCACGGTGATTGAGGCCATGAAACGTGACGTCACGAAAGTCATCGTTGTCGAACCCTATCAAAACCGCCGCACCGCCGAGGCCGTGGCCGCCGCGACCGGCGCGCGTATCGTGGACTTCGCGCAATATCCTGGCGGGCTCAAGGGCACCGACGGCGACTACCTGGCCTTGCTGGACAAACTCGTGAGTTCGCTCGCCGCCACGCTCTCCGCCAAGTGAGGACACCATGAGCGAAGCTTTTTTAATCATGCTCTGGCCGCTGATCGCCTGTCTCGTGTTGCCGGGCATCCTGATCTACTACGGCCTGCATATCATCAAGCGCGAGATTATCTTTGTGGATCTCGCGCTGGCGCAGATCGCCGCGCTCGGCACGTGCGTTTCCATCCTGTTGCACCACGACTCGCACGATTGGCAGACCTTCGCGTGGTCGGCGGCGTTCACGCTGGTGGGCGCGGCGATTTTCACCCTGACCCGTCCGCGCGAGCGTAACGTACCGCAGGAGGCCTTGATCGGCATCGTCTATGTTGTCGCCGCCGCCGCCGGATTGCTGCTCCTCAGCCGCAGCCCGGAGGGCAATGAGGAGTTGCGCAAGACGCTCGTTGGCGACGTGCTCCTTGTCCGACCGCCGGAGATCGCCATCGCCGGTGGCGTCTTCGCGCTCGTCGGCCTTGTGCATTACCTCTGCCGCCGGCCGTTCCTCGCGCTCTCGTTCGACCATGGGCGTGCCTGCGCAGCGGGATTGAAAGTCTGGTGGTGGGACTTTCTGTTC
>CAIQIC010000160.1 GCA_903871765.1 uncultured Lentisphaerota bacterium | reverse complement strand
CGCCGGGTCGGAGACCCGGCCTACAGCCCGGGATCGTCGTTGGCGGTTGAATATCTGTTTCAATCTGGCTCGGTTGCGACTATTGCATCACCTCGTTCGGTGCATCTATCTGGAATCTTTGTCCAGAAAGTGACCGACATATTTCATATCCTTCTTACTGACCACCCAGTTAAAGGAACCATCAGGAAAAGGTGGATCAAATTGCCCGCAAAGGAGGATATATTCATCAACGGTAGCGTATCTGTAGACGCGTAAAACGTGCTTGGCCGCTGTTGCTGCATCTACGTGCGCATGCCCCAGCGCGACCAATTGTGGGTCTACCGGGTTGGAATCTTTCACTGCTATCCAATTCAGTTTCTCGCTGTCAGGGTAATTGACCTTGGTTCCATTGATGGAGACAACAAGGCCATCCCTTACGACACATTGAGATGCCTGCTGAGGAGCGTCGTCCTGTTTCGCTCGCTGCTGCAGTAATTCTTTCTCCTTCGCACACCCGACAGCAAGTAGGAGAATGCCACCATATACGGCGATTGTGGTTTGATGCCCAGCGTTCATTCCGATTTCCTTTGTTGCCCCGTACCACAGATTTCAGGATTGCACCGTTTATATTCAGCGATTCCCTGGCGACCCTGCGGAGCAACGGCCTACCGGCGGCGCACGCGGGCGTCGCACCAGTCCACAAACTGGTCACTGTCCTTGGGGCCGGCGGCGGTGGCGCGCAGCATCAATTTGCCGACCCCGTGAACTTCGATGGTGACTGGTTGCACACCGCCGGCCTTACGGACTTCGCCGCTGCGCCAGAGCTCCCGGCCATCGCCCTCGACGATCAAGATCACGCCGCCGTCCCGGCCGCCGTCGTCCAGGCCGACCATGGCCGTGAATTCGTCAAACAGCCCGTGCAGGTCGAATTCGACCGGCACACCCGCCTTGACGCCCAGACCTGCCACATACTTCCGCCCGCCGATGGCCAGGGGCTTGCCGTCCGCCGACACATTGAGGCCGACGCGCTCCAGCCGGTTGTTGACGGCCGGGCGCAACGGCTCCAGTTCGCTCAGCGCATACTCGGGGCGCGTCAGCCCGTCCAACGAGAAGGTCAGGGTTCCGACCGGATTGGTACTGATGACGCCGTCATCCCAGACGCTGGTGACCTGGACCGCATAGGATTTCCCATAGGCCAGGTTCCGGAGCGGAAAGACCCGCTCCCTGGTGCCGCCCTGGCAGATGCCGTCGAGGGACACCCGGAACGATCCAATGCTGCTGGTGCCCGGCTGGTCCCAGTGCAACGTCACGCGCTCCAGTCCGCTCAACTCGGCTTCGATGGCGCCGGGATGGCTGCAGGGGAAATTGTACCAAGGCGCCGGCGCGAAGGTGACCGTCCAAGCCATCTCCGTGGTGGCCCCGGGCCGGACTTCCACGGTTGCCCAACCCTGATGATTCGAGATCTTCACGGGCCACTTGCCCGCGGTGGCCCTGGTGATCGTGAAGTTTTTGCCGGGCGGATAGACGAACCGCAGCTCATAGGGGTCGTTTTGAATCATGCGACTCCGGCCCTTGAACGTGTTGGCCGCGACATCGTGCTGGAGGCTCAGCAGGTCGAGCCAGCCCTGGGTCATGTGCCGGCTGGTGGAAATCAGTTGGATGTCCGCGGTGGCGGGCAGCAGCGTGAGCACCTTGCAACTGGTCGGCCCTACCACGGTGCTGTAACCATTCGGATAAACGCCAAGATATTCCTTGTTCCAGAAATCATAGACATGCACCGGCTGGTTGGTGGCCAGACCCAGTTCGTTCCAGTCCAGGCGCATCGGCCGGTTGCGCTGCTCGTCGTAATTGAACAGCCCGACCACATCGTAGCGGCGGCCCAGGTGGTTGACCTTCAGATCCCACACCGGTTTGTGCAGCGCGCTGGGGAACAGGTCCAGCGGCCGGATATCCACGGCCGGGTAAATGCGCCGGTACAATTCAACCCGCTCGTCCGAGAGGTCCATCATCCGGTCGCTGGCCATCACGGCCTGCCCGGTCAGCCCCTGCAACGTGGCCCACGCGCG
Organism: uncultured Lentisphaerota bacterium; assembly: GCA_903871765.1. Taxonomy (GTDB): domain Bacteria; phylum Verrucomicrobiota; class Kiritimatiellia; order CAIQIC01; family CAIQIC01; genus CAIQIC01. The sequence continues at coordinate 3,439 of CAIQIC010000160.1, read as the reverse complement.
CGCCTGCTCGATCGTCAACGGGGCATGCACCATGACGTTGTCCGCATCGCCATACCACACGACGTTATGCAGGAAATAAAAGCCCATGGTCGCATCCAGCGCGATGCTGAAACCCGTCCAGCCCGGCACCACGTCGGCGCCGGTGCGCCAGCCGTCCGTGAGGCCGACGCCTTCGAGCGGAATCTCCCAGCAGCCCAGCAGATAGCGCCGGCTGCCGATCACCTCGTGGATCGTGCGCAGCGTTTTGCGATAGAGCTCCACGGGCTGTTGGGAAGGGTTCTTCATCTGACCCGCCAGCCGCTTGTATTCGTCCACCACGCACGGCTGGCCATCGATCTTGAAGTAGTCGTAACCCCAGCGCGTCAGGGTGGTGAAGAGGTCCTTCAGGTAGGCCTGGCCCTCGTCGGTGGAGGGATCCACCAGGTAGTTGCCCTCCCAGGTGTCCGAAAGCGATGTGCCATCGGGTTTCAACAGGAAGGCGTTGGGATGCGCCTTGATGACCTGCACGTTACTCTGGCCGTGCGGGGCAATCCATAGCGCCGGCTTGAGCCCCAGCTTGCGGATGTCGGCCGCCAGACTCTGCATGCCGTCGGGGAAGCGGTTGTTGATCGTGGTCCAATCGCGGTTGTTGTTGTAGCCGCGGCCGAGACCCTCCCAACCGTCGTCAATCTGCACGTAGTCCAGCCCGTACGCCTTCAGGTTGTCCGCCAGCCATTGGGCGTTCTGCCGGACTTCCGCCGCGCTGATTTCGTAGAAGTAGAAGTACCACGAACACCAGCCGGACGGCGGCACCGGGAAGCTGGACTTGTCGATCGGCCGGTAATAGGCGATGTGCAGGTTGTCGCGGTAGTAGTGGTCGAGGACGGTGCCGTCTGTCAGACGCACCTGGTCCTGGTCCGGCAGGAAGACGCCCTGCGCCACGGGCGTCTGCACTTCGCCCAGCGTCATGAAGAGCAGCTCGCGATTGGCGCCGTCCCGGATGCGGCAGGGCCAGGCGCGCCCCCCGCCCGGCGCGGCGGCCGCCCGGGAGGACCAGAGGGCCAGCATGACATAGATGATGATGGCACAATATCGCAGCATAATTCTCTTGGTCTGGCCGGGGTCAGCCGTTCGCATTATGGCTTCTTACAGGAGCGGAACCGGTGACGGTTCCGGGCACTGCCGGAATGTTTACACATTCCGCTCCGGGGAAGAATCATTCCGATCTGCGCATCATGCGAATGGCTGTGCCGGGGCGGCGCGGGTCAATAATTCCGGGACGCGTTTACAGCGGCCGGATCCAGACGTTGCGGAAGCGCACCGGATTACCGTGGTCCTGGAGATAGAGCGGGCCCTTTGCGACCAGGCCGTTCAGCGGCGCGGCCGTCGTGGACTCTTGGCCTACCGGGATATGATCCTGGATGAGCACGCCGTTCTGTAGCACGGTGAACGAGCCGGGCTGCACCTTGCCGTCCGGCAGCGCCTTGGGCGCGTGGAAGATGATGTCATAGGCCTGCCACTCGCCGGGCTTGCGGCAGACGTTGACCAGCGGCGCGTTGTGTCCGTAGAAGGCGCCGCACTGGCCGTTCGGATAGGTCTTGTTGTTGTAGTTGTCGAGCACCTGAATCTCATAGCGGCCCATGAGGTACACGCCGCTGTTGCCACGCCCCTGGCCTTCGCCTTGCACGACCGAGGGCGAAGCCCATTCCACGTGTAACTGGACGTCGGCAAACTCTTCCTTGGAAAAAAGCCCGCCGCCGGGTGTGGTTTCCATGACGCCGTTTCCCAGCTTCCATTTCGGTTCGGGGCTGCGCTCGCCGCGGAACTTGGACATGTCCTTGCCGTCGAACAGCACGATGGCATCCGACGGCGGGCCGCCGACCGGTCCGGGATCAACGACCGCTGGTTCCTGATCCTTGTTTGGCGTATCCGCCGCGGCGGCCGGCCGCACGCAGGCCGCGAGCAGCAAGCCCGCCCAGGCGATGGCGTGCAGCCATTTTACCGAGTTCCTTGAGTTTTTCATGGCATGTTTCCTTGTGGGTTGTTGTCCGCCCGATCCACGGACTGCGCTGGATCTTAGCGGGCTGGTTTAACGGTCATAATCGGCACTTGGCAGAACGTGAGGGCGGCGATGCCGTTGGCGCCGGTCAGCAGATTATCCGGGTTCCAGGCCCGGTCTTTCAGGTAGGTGACCTTCTGCGCCGTGGAAGGGGCGGACAGTTTGAGCTTGAGCAGATTCCCGGACACGCTGCCCGCGGCGACGTTCTCTTTGGCCCCCTCCAGGTAAAACTGGCTCGCCAGCGCATCCGTCCAGACGACCGGCTGGTCAAATTCGAGAACCAACTCCTCTTTCTTGAAGTTCGTGTAGTAGGCGCGCGTGAGATTCGGCGGCGTGATGGAACCGGTGACGGCCTTGCCGTAGAGGTCCCGTTCCATCAGGGGGCAGATCAGGCGCGCAAATTCCCCCCAGCCGGGCAGCGGATAATGGCAGCCGCCGGGCGGCTTGATGCCCAGCGTGGACATGACGCTCAGGTGGGCATACAGCGCCGGCAGGTCGCGCTGCACCTCCCGCAACATGTCGCTGGCGTCGGTGCCGCCCATGCTGCAGGCGTTGGGCCAGATCTGAAAGACGTAATAGTGCTGGAGGTTGGGGAAATCCTCTTTCCAGGCCGCCGACATGTCCACGAAGTACTGCTGGTAGGTTTCCCAGCCATAGCGGCCGGAAGCGCCCGCCGCGCCCTGGTTGTTTTCGCCCTGGTGCCACAGAACCCCGCGGATACCGTGCGTCAGCCGGGCCTGCTGCACGCGCCACAGCATCCGCCCATAAATCGTCGCGACGTCCGTCGGCTCGGCGGGACTGCGCTGGTGCATTTCGATCAGCGTCCCCCCGACGGCGCCGTTGATGATGCAGATCGGGATCTTCTGGCTTTCCACCAGCCGCTTGGCGAGTTCCATGCCCCAGTAACCGAGTTGCAGCTTCTCGCCCTGGCGGTCCTTCCAGACCGCGTTGCCCCATAGCTTCATCCGGGCGTTCTGGGGGTCGCCCGCCGTGGTGCCATAGCTGCGAATCCAAGCGCTGTCATAGGGCGGCGCCTGCTCGCCGGTGTCCGTCGCCAAGGCGTTGGACTGCCCGTCAATCAGGTAGGCGTCGCCGCACGCCAGGTTGGTCACGGTGTGCAGCACGGTGTCGCGGCCCCCGGCCCGGGAGCCGAACTCCACCTTGTACTTGATGAGACCCGGCTTCAGCCGGACCGCGAAGGCATACGCTTTGTCGGCCGCGAGCTTCCGGCTGTCGTCCTTGTAAAGCTGGGCCCCCGCATAGACCCGTAGGAAGACGGTGTCGGCCGCCTCGTTCATGGTTCCGTTGTAATACAGCGTGCCTTCGTTTTTGTCGTCACGGGCATAGAATTGATTGTCCTCCGGCTTCTCGTCCTTGCCGGGGATGCGCTCCACCCATTTG
>CAIQIC010000159.1 GCA_903871765.1 uncultured Lentisphaerota bacterium | reverse complement strand
GGTTTGAAGGACCACTGGTCACCCATGGTCAGACAAGATTCCCAGCAAATAAGAAATTGCTTGGGCGCGCCCGCCGGGGGAGCGCCGTTTTCCGAGCCGTCTGGGTGCCGTACGTGTTTATGCGGCGATTATTACCCGGTGGATGTGCCTGTCAAGTCCATAATCCCGCTTTTTCAGCCCGGAATGCGCGCCGGATCTCGCCACCGGCGTGTTTTTGCGCTGCACGGATAGATACTCCGCCGCGACGTTCCACGGGGTTCATAAATCTTCTCCCCTTTTCGCGTCCGCTTCGCGTATTTCGCGGGCAACATCTTCTCCGCCAATCCGTCTTTCATCCGTGGCCAAGGCTTCGTTCTCCCGGCCTTGAACCGCTCCATTTTCGCGTGTTTAACGGGCCACTTCTTCTTGCAAATAAGAAATTGCTTGGGTGCGGCCGCGGTATACGTGAAAGCCGCTGTGTTTCCAGCGTTTAAGGCGGTCGGCGCGCTCTTCCGAGAGCAGACCTTTGCGCCACAGCATGGCCAACAAGCGCGCGGCAAATCGCGCATGTGGATACGCATCCGCGGCGCTGCTTTATCCCGCACCTCCAGCCACCCGCGCGGCCCGTTTCGCTACATCCGCTCGCCGCCGGACACCGGCTTTTCCAAAGCTTATGGCGGGTTAGCATTGACTCGCAGCGCGGTCTGCGGCACGTTGCCGGCATATGAACCATTTCTGGGAGCTGGATCTTCCCCAGGCCGCGGAGCGGCTGACCACCGATGCCCAACGGGGTTTGGCCACGGCCGAAGCCCGGCGGCGGCTGGCCGCGACCGGCCCGAATCAATTGCATGAGAAAAAGGGCGCCGGGCCCTGGGTGCTTTTTTTTGACCAGTTCAAGGAGCTCATCATCTGGGTGCTGATCGGCGCGGCGCTGGTCTCCGGCTTCCTGCGGGAATGGGTGGATGCAGGCACGATTATCGGCATTGTGCTCCTCAATGCGGTTCTGGGCTTCGTTCAGGAACATCGGGCGGAAAAAGCGCTGGCGGCCCTGCGGCGCATGGCCAGCCCGAATGCGCGCGTGATCCGTGACGGCGAGCCGCAGACACTGCCGTCCGCGGATCTGGTGCCCGGCGATCTGCTGGAGCTGGAGGCGGGCGACCACGTGCCGGCGGACGCGCGGGTCGTGTCGCATACCGCCAACTTCGCCGTGCAGGAAGCCAGCCTGACGGGCGAATCGGCGCCCGTGCTGAAGACCGCGCAGGCGCTCCCCGGCGCGACACGGCCCCTGGCCGACCGGACGAACCTGCTGTTCATGGGTACGGCGGTCGTATCCGGCAAGGCGCGCGCACTGATCATCGCCACAGGCATGGCGACGGAGTTGGGCCGGATTGCCGACCTGATCCAGGGCGTGGCGGAGGGGCCGACGCCGCTGCAGAAGAAGCTGGACGCGTTCGGAGCGTGGCTGGTTAAGATCTGTTTTGCGCTGGTGGCGCTCGTGTTCCTGCTGCAATGGTGGCGCGCAGGCTGGCGGCTGGACAGCCTGAACGAAATCTTCCTGACCGCGGTCAGTCTGGCCGTCGCCGCAATTCCGGAGGGGCTGCCGGCCGTGGTCACCATCGCGCTGGCGCTGGGCGTGCAACGCATGGTCCGACGCCATGCGCTCATCCGCAAGCTGCCGTCGGTGGAAACGCTCGGTTGCACCACCGTGATCTGCTCGGACAAGACCGGCACGCTGACCAAGAACGAGATGACCGTGCAGGCCGTGCAGGCCGGCGGCCGCCGGTTCACCGTCACGGGCATCGGGTACGCGCCGCAGGGCGAATTTCTTGAAAACGGTCAGCCGGTACAGCCGGCAGAGGTGGCCGCGTTGCGCGCCACCCTGACCTGCGGGGCGTTGTGCAACGCCGCCGCGCTGCGCGAGGAGGCCGGCGCTTACACCATCACCGGCGATCCCACCGAAGGCGCGCTGCTCACCGCCGCGGCCAAGGCGGGGTATGTCCGGCGCGACCTGGAAAAAGACTTTCCGCTGGTGGCGGAAATTCCCTTCGATTCCGAACGCAAGTTGATGAGCATGATCCGGCACAGCCCGGACGGCGCCCTGGCGGCCCTGGTCAAGGGCGCGCCGGACGTCCTGCTGGCACGATGCACGGCGATCTGCGATGGGCCCACCACCCGTCCGCTGACCGCGGCCGACCGCGCGGTACTGCTGCAGGCCAATGCGGACTTCGCCGATCAGGCGCTGCGCGTGCTGGGCGTGGCGCGCCGGGAGTTGCCTCCGCCCCCGGCGGCAGAGGCTCACGGGAAAACGTGGACCGCCGAGACGGTCGAACGCGACCTGACGTTTCTCGGCCTGGTAGCGATGATGGATCCGCCGCGCGAGGAGGCGCGACAGGCCATCGCCACCTGCCGGACCGCCGGCGTGCGCGTGGTGATGATCACCGGCGATCACAAAAACACCGCCATGGCCATCGGCCGCGCGCTGGGCATGTGGCACGAGGGTGACCGCGCGCTGACCGGCGAGGAGCTGGACCGGCTGGACGATGCCGCACTGGCGGCAATGGTCGAGCAGGTGCCGGTCTATGCGCGCGTTGCGCCGGAGCACAAACTGCGGATCGTCCGCGCCTGGCGCCAGCAGGGCCAGATCGTCGCCATGACCGGCGACGGCGTCAACGACGCGCCGGCGGTCAAGGAGGCCGACATCGGGGTGGCGATGGGCATCACCGGAACGGACGTGACCAAGGAAGTCGCCGACATGATCGTCACGAACGACAATTTCGCCTCCATCGTCGCGGCGGTGGAGGAAGGGCGCGGCATCTACGACAACATCCTGAAATTCATGCACTACCTGCTGTCATGCAACACCGGGGAGATCCTGGTGATGCTGCTGGCCGCGCTTGGCGGGTTGCCGGCGCCGCTGCTGCCGATCCACATCCTGTGGGTGAACCTGGTCACCGACGGCCTGCCCGCGCTGGCGCTGGGGGTGGACCCGGCGGATCCCGGCATCATGACCCGGCCGCCGCGCAACCCGGCCGAACCGGTGGTGGACCGGCGCCGCGGCGTACTGATGCTGTTGCGGGGCGGCTTTATTGCGGCATGCACGCTGACGGCTTTTTGCCTGGTGAACTACATGGAAAACGAGGGCCTGGCGCGGGCGCGCACGGCGGCCTTTGCCGTGTTGTCCTGCTCGCAACTCTTCCACGCGTTCAACTGCCGGAGCCAGACCCGCTCGCTGTTTGCCCTGGGTGTTTTCTCCAACCCGAAGCTGCTGCTGGCGACGGGCATTTCATTCCTGTTGCAAATCGTGGTGATCACCCTTCCCTTCCTGGACGTCATCTTCAAGACGGAACCCCTGGGCGCCATGGATTGGTTGCTGGTCCTGACGCTCTCCTCGCTGCCGTTGTGGGCCATGGAGGCGGTTAAATGGTTCCAGCGCCAGCGGAGCGTCACCGCATCATGAAAAGGAATCCGTGGCGCCGCTGGTGCCATTCTTTCTGCTGTTCGTGCTCACCCATGTTTTCGCCATCGTCTATGCTTTTTGCCTGCGGGGCGACCAACTCGGCACGCTGACGCACCAGGCCGTGGCGGACGTCGGCCAGTTGCGCGGGCAACTCGGCACGGCCTATCGCGTGCCCGGCGACCTGAGGCTGAAAGGTTTCGTTATCGTCTTTTCAGCAGCACGCTTCGCAAGGCAGTTTGCCGGTGTAATGGATGGGTTGCTCTTCAGGCAGCGTTCACTGAACAGGGCATAGTCGCGCAATCGCATTTTCGGCACCGGCAACTCCATGCCGGAAGGAATGTTCGGGAAGTTAAGCATGCTTTAGTTCCTCAATTTGCGCACAGAGCCGCGTGTATATCACCTCCGTGCCGAACTGCCGGCACAACGCTCGAAGATCCGCATCAACGCTGACCTGATTCTCGATGACCAGATGCACGATATCCCAGAAGTCCCTATCGCCCCGCCTGGCGCCACCATTCGACAAGGCAAAGAGCTTCATCCCCAACAGATCCAGCAACTGAGGCACCCGTACGCCATGCCTTCCAAAATAGATGACCATCTTCGCATTAGCCAGAAGCTTGTCCATGGTCTCCCGATCCACTTTGAGAAAGTCAACCCGCAAGGGCGATCCAGGGCGATTGAAAAACATCGCCGTCTCATGCACGGCCACATTAGTAAACCCGGCCTCCTGCATGACTCGCCGGACGGCGCCTTCGTCTGCCGCCGCGACCATGAAGTCGATATCCTGTGTGGCCCGGGATACCCCATAATAGTTCACGGCATGGCCACCGATCATCACGGCAGCGACACCCGCCTCGGGCAACCGGCGAGAGACGACATCGAAAACCACATCGGAATCAAATTCCATGTATTGAGTATAGCCCATGCCCGGCATGAAACAAGCACCGCTTAATCTGCGTAAATCCCATCAATCTGTGGATAAACTTCCTCCGCAGAAGTTCCTGCAGCATGGCCGCGCACGGCAGAGTACCGTACGCCGCCTTCAGTGTCAGGGCGCCGCCGGACCCAGGGTTTCCAGAAGGAAATCCGCCAGCGCGCGCCGGTATTCGGCGCTGGACGCCCAACCGGCGTCGTTGTGGCCGCCGGTGAGGGCGCAAAAGCGCTTGGGCGGCGCAGCGGCGTCAAACAGTTGCCGGCCCTGCGCATAAGGAATCATTTCATCCTGCGTACTGTGCGCCAGGAGTTTGGGGCAAGTAATATGGCGTATTTTATCCAGGGTCGCGTACCGGGAGGTACAGAGCAGTCCTGCGGGCAGCAGGGGATACAGTTGCCGGGCCATGTCGGGTACGGAGGTGAAGGCGCTTTCCAGCAGGAGGCCGCGGACGGGCTTATCGAGCGCGAGCTGGGCCGCCACGGGGCCGCCGAGGGACTGGCCATGGACCAGGATGGGCGGGTGCGCGGTGTCGCCATACTGCGCGCGCACGAATTCGTAAGCCGCCCGGGCATCGCGATAGAGGCCGCGCTCGGTGGGCCGGCCGCGGCTGCGGCCATAACCGCGATAGTCGAAAAGGAATACGTTGACGCCGAGCCGATGGAGGTCGGCGGCCAGATCCAGACGGTGGCTGATGTTTCCCGCATTGCCGTGGCAGTGGATCACGGTGCCGCGTGCGTTGGCGCACGGCAACCACCAGCCGTGCAGCACCACGCCATCTTCGGCGACGAACGTGATATCCTCGAAGCGCAGCTTGAGCAGCTCGGGTGTGGCTTCGAGCTCGCGGGTGGGATAGTACAGGCTTTTCCGCTCCAGCCAGCGGATGCACAGCAACGCGAGCAGCAGGCAACCGAACGCCTGGGCCGCACGGGTCATCAGCAGGCTGGCAGGCCAGGCCATCGGTTCACACCTCCCGGGGCGTCCGGCAGGGCGCGAGATAGCGCCAGCCGCGCCGCGTCACCACCACGGTATCCTCCCGCCGCACGCCGCCAAGGCCGGGATAATAGAGGCCGGGTTCGACCGTGACCACCTGGCCGGCTTTCAGGCGGCCCGGCCCGGCGGCCAGCATGGGCGCTTCGTGGATCTCCAGCCCGACGCCGTGTCCGGTGCTGTGAATGTAGCCGCTGGGCACGCGGCCGTGCAGCTCGGTGGCGTAGCCCCACTGCTGGAAGACCGCTGCCGCCGCCCGATGAACGGCGGCCACGGCCACACCGGCCTTGATCCGGCCGAGCGCCGCCCGCTGTGCGGCGTCCACGGCCCGCTGCGCGCGACGCAGCACGGGCGACGCGCGGCCCTTGACCACCGTGCGCGTAAGATCGCCCCAATAGCCGGTCGTTTGATGCCGCGGGAAGATATCCATGACGATCGGCCGGCCTGCCCGTAGCGGGCCGGTGCCCAGGCAATGCGGATTAGCCGCCTGCTCACCGCAGGCCGCAATGATATCGCCGGGCTGACAACCCTGCCGCAGCAATTCCATGCCGATCTCCAACTGCAGCGCCTCCGACGTCAACACCCGCCCGTGCAGCATCAACCGACCCGCCTTGGTGATCCGGGCGGCGCGCAGGCAGCGGACCGCCCGACGCAGGGCTGCGACCGCAGCGCGCTGGGCGACGCCGATTTTTTTTATCTCCGTCGCAGATTTAATCTCGCGTTCCGGGAAAACTGCGCTCGACAGCATCCGCAGGCGAATACCCTGGCGCGTCAGCCGGCGGGCCAGGCCCAGCGGAAACGCGGCGGTGACGGCTACGCGGCGGCAGCGCAGCCGGGCGAGCAGGCCAATCACCCACGCGTCCACCCGGCGGCGCGCCTGGCGTGGCAGGCCCAGATCCAGCGGTGAGAAAATGGTTACGGCCTTCGTTTCGGCGTGCGCCCGGCCGACCTCCAGCACGGGTACAACCAGATACTGCCGCCGGCCCCAACGCAAATAAACCACGGCGTCGGGCGCGGCAAAGCCGGCGGCATACCGGATATTGGCGGCATCTCCCGCCGAACTCAACAGCAGCAAAGGACCTGTTAATTTATGCATTTTTTTTGCTCTTTAATGGGCGGAATACCGTTTTCCTGCTGTTAACAACCTGCGTGCCCCCGTTGCGGATTCGCCGTCCGCCGCGATTGCTCTTCGCCATCAAATCCTAACACAATCAACTTGCACCCTTCCAGATATGGTGCTTTTTGCAACAGGCTATACCATACATAGTGGCCTGAAAAAAACTTGTTTAATTCGTCCTTTTTGCCTTGTTCCCTTCCGCGATCTTGGCTATTGAAGCCGTGGCGTTGTTGGCGCGGAGAAAAGGCAGGCGTGTTGATAACTTGTTGATAAGTCGGGCCCGGTCGGTCGTTGATTTTCATAACTGGCTTTAAAAAAACAGTTTTATAAACTTCGCCGGATGATGAATCTTTGTCAAGTGTGTAAATGGGTGAAGCGGTTCCGCGCGGCAACGGCTGGTGGGTGATGGATCGTTTCTGAAGCAAAGGGGTTTTACATCGTGGAAACCAATTATGCCCGCATTTGGTCCAAGGCCAGAGCTTACCTGGCGGAAAAGCTGCCGAAGGACATCTTTGACCGTTGGATTGCGGTCATTGACGCGCACGCCCTGGAAGGGGACACGCTGATCCTGACGGTGGCCAACGACTTTTACCAGTCCTGGCTGGAGGAAAATTATCTCCCGTTGATTCGCCAAGCCATGGCCAGCGTCTGCAGCCGGGAATTCAACATCGTCTTCCGTGTGGATGCCGGCCGGACCGTGCCCGTTGCGGCTGCGCGCATGGAAGCCGCGGAGGAACGACCGGCGCTCAAAGCCAAGACGGATTCGGTGCTCAATCCCAAGTACACCTTCGAGCATTTTGTCGTTGGCCCGTCCAACAGTTTCGCGCATGCGGCGGCGCTGGCGGTGGCCCAATCGCCCGCCATCGCCTACAATCCCTTGTTCCTGTATGGCGGCAGCGGCCTGGGTAAAACCCATCTGATGCAGGCCATCGGCCAATATGTGTCGCACCAGCACGCCCGCTCGCGCATTTTTTACACGTCCTGCGAGGCGTTTTTTAACGACTACGTCGAATCGCTGCAGCGCAAGACCACCATTCAATTTCGCCGCAAGTACCGCACCATTGATGTCCTGCTGATTGACGACGTGCACTTTCTGGCCGGCAAGGAGAGCATGCAGGAGGAGTTCTTCCACACGTTCAATGCCCTGTATGAAAACCGCAAACAGATCGTCCTGACCTGCGACCGGCCGGTCAACGAAATCCGGGGCCTGGAACAGCGGCTGATGACGCGTTTTCAGTGGGGCCAGATGACGCAGCTTGAACAGCCGGACATGGAAACGCGCATGGCCATTCTCTGCAAAAAACAGGAGGAAATGAAGTTAAAACTCCCCAACGAGCTGCTGTTGTTCATTGCCGAGCACATCCGGTCCAATATCCGCAGCCTGGAGGGTGCGCTGATTCGCGTAACCTCCTACGCCTCGCTGCTGGGGCGGACCCCCAGCATGGACATTGTGGAAAACCAGCTGCGGGACATCCTCGATCAGGAAAAGCAGCGGGATATTACCATGGAAAGCATTCAACGCATCGTTGCCGAGCAATATGATATCCGCCTCGGCGACATGACCAGCAAACAACGTCCGCAAGCCATTGCTTTCCCGCGCCAGGTGGCCATGTATCTCTGCCGGGATTTAACCAATCATTCACTCCCCGCCATCGGTGAAGCGTTTGGCCGCAACCACGCCACGGTCATGCACGCCTGCGCACTCATCAATAATCGGATGAAAACGGACGCTGAGTTGCGCCAGACGCTGGCCGTGCTGCGGCAGCGTTTGAGCCGTTGATTTCCGGCGACCAGGATAACGAACTACATGCAAGATGCTGTGCACGGCTTGTGGATAAAATCAGTTTTTAACATTATGCACATTTGTCGGCGGCACTATTTGCTTAACCACAATCTTATCCACAGCGCTGTCGGCCAGCCGGCCGCTCCCGCCTGCGCCACAAATAGTTATTGATCCTATCAACAACCTATAATAATATTTACTGGCATTTGACTGATTAATATCCACCAGTATTAATGTGCACAAATAGGAGAAGGCCGTATGAAGCTTAAAGTCAGCAAAGAGAAAATGATCGCCAGCCTGCAGAAGGTGCAGCCGGTTGTCAGCACGCGTTCCACACTGCCGATTCTCAGTAATGTGCTGATCCGGGGGGAAAAAGACCAATTGTGGCTGACCACCACGGATTTGGATATGAGTGTCTGTGCAAGCATGGAGGCGCATATCGCTCGGCCGGGAGCGACCACGTTGCCGGCGCGGCGATTGTTCAATATTTTCCGTGAGTTGGGCGGAAATGAAATTGAAATTGAGGTTGACGATAAAAACGTGGCATCCATACGTTCAGGATCCTCATTCTTCAAAATAATCGGTTTGGCCGAGGATGATTTTCCACCACTGCCGAAATTCGAAGCTGCCAAAACTTACGCCCTGAAGCAGGAGCTTTTCCGGGAAATGCTGCATGCCACCAGCTATGCGGTATCCCGGGACGAGTCCCGGTATGTGTTAAACGGCGTTCTCTTGAGTTTCAAAGGCGATAAACTGGCCGTAGTGGCCACGGACGGACGCCGGATGGCGTTGTACGAGCAGGAAGTCGAATTTCCCAAAGGGGCCGAGGGCGATCTAATTCTGCCGTTTAAAACCGTGGAATTACTGGCGACCACACTGCATGGCGACGGGCCGCTGAAGATCCGGGTAACGCAAAATCAGATTGCCTTTGAGTTTGACGACCTGCTGGTGATTTCCAAGCTGATTGACGGCACCTATCCCAACTTCCGCCAGGTTATTCCCGCCCAATCCGATGAGCATATTCTCCTGGAGCGCGAAGCGCTGCTGAACGCCCTGCATCTGGTTTCGCTGGTGGTGACTGACGAAACAACCTCGGCCAAATTAACATTTGGGAAGAACAAACTCGATATTTCCATCACGACCGAGGTGGGCGAAGCGGCGGAAACCGTGCCGATCAAATACAACGGCAAGACCATCACCGCGGCGTTCAATCCAGATTTTCTCATGGATCCCCTACGCAACCTCACCGCCGATGAAATCACGATCGAATTGACCGATGACATGAGCCCCAGCGTCATCAAATGCAATGTGCCCTTCCTTTACGTGCTCATGCCCATGCGGATCAGTTGAAGCGCTCATGAACGTTGGCATAGATCTGATCAGCTTCCAAACCGCACAGTATTTTCTTGATCTGCGGACGCTGGCGCAAACGCGCGGCGTGGACCCCGAAAAGTACTACCAGGGGCTCGGCCAGGAAAAAATGGCCGTGCCGCCGCCGGACGAAGACAGCGTTACCCTGGGGGCCAGCGCGGCCAGGGTGTTGGTGGACCAGGTGGGAGCGCAGGACATCGAACTGCTGCTGTTCGGCACGGAAAGCGGCGTGGACCAATCCAAGTCGGCTGGCCTGTTCGTCCACGGCCTGCTGAACCTGCCCCGCCGCTGCCGGGTGATTGAACTCAAGGAGGCCTGTTATGCCGGCACGGCGGGCCTGCAGCTGGCGCTGGCGATGGTGCGACTGGCCCCGCAAAAAAAAGCGCTGGTCATTTGCGCGGACGTCGCCCGCTATGATCTGGGCAGCCCCGGCGAACCAACCCAGGGCTGCGGTGCCGTGGCGCTGTTGATTTCCGCCCAGCCCAGGCTGCTGGCCGTGGATGCCGAGGCGGGTTTTCATGCCGAAAACGTGATGGATTTCTGGCGCCCGAATTATCGGACCGAGGCGCTGGTGGACGGCAAATATTCCACGCTGGTGTATCTTTCCACCCTGGTCCAGACGTGGCGGCAGTACCGTGAGTTCACCGGTCGCAAGCTGACCGATCTGGCGCGCTGCTGCTTCCACCTGCCGTTCACCCGGATGGCGGAGAAGGCGTACATCCGTTTGTGCCGCGAAGAAAAAATCCCGGAGCCCGCGGCGGAGGAAATCCGGCACATCCTCGGGCCCTCGCTGGTGTACAACCGTCAGACGGGCAACACCTATGCCGCCTCTTTGTACGAGGGGCTGGCCGCCCTGCTCGACAACGATCCGCAGGACCTTGGAGACCGGCGCATCAGCTTGTTCAGCTATGGGTCCGGATGCATGGCGGAGTTTTTCAGCGGCATTGTACAACCCGGCTACCGCCAATATCTTATGGCCGATCGTCACCGCGAGATGCTGGCTGGCCGGACCGAGCTGACCTACCGGCAATACGAAGACATTTTTCGTTATCAGGTTCCGGAGGATGACGGCGATCATGTCTTTGCGCCTTACCGCACCGGTTATTATCGCTTGCAAGGCATTAAAAAGCATGTAAGATGTTATCAATCAATTGCATGAAAGCGATCGCTCCAGGCAAGTTAATTTTAAGCGGCGAGTACGCGGTGATCTTTGGACGCCCCGCCTTGGCCATGGCCGTCAACCGCCACGCCGAAACGGTCATCGCGCCCGAGGCGCTCGAAGAGATCAGCTTTGAACTGACGGATTTGAAAGAAAGCGAACGGTTCACGATCCGCGCCCTGCGGGAGCTGAAAACCCGCGTGTCGAAAAACTATCATCTGTTTCTCAACGGCCAGTTGGGCATCCGCGAGGTGTTGCGCAAGCCGGTGGAGCTGTTCGAATTCGCGTTCATCAACCTGCTCGACGGTCTGCACCTCAAGATCGAAGAAAAAGGCCTGAACATCAAGCTCCACTCCACTATACCCATGGGCTGCGGCATGGGCTCCTCGGCGGCGACGATTCTCTGTGTGCTGCGCGCCATCGGCCATTACTTCCGCGTGGATTTTCGGCCCGACTGGTACCTGACCTACAGCATCGAGGCCGAAAAGCTCCAGCACGGCCAGTCCAGCGGCGTGGATCCCTATATCTCGCTGCATGGCGGCTGCGCCCGGTTTCAGAACGGCCAGGCCGAGCAGCTCGCGCTGCCGCGCACGCCGATGTTCCTGGTGCAAACCGGCAGACCCCAGACCACCACCGGCGAAGGCGTCAGCCAGGTCCGCGCGCGCACGGGTGAGCAGGCGCTGCTTTGGAACGATTTCGAGGCGGTCACCCGCGCCATGGAAACCGCGCTGGCCACCAACGACGCCCGGGACATCCGCCGCGCCGTCCGCGAAAACCACCGTTTGCTGACCTGCCTGGGCGTGGTGCCGGACAAGGTCCGGAGCTTCATCCGCGAGATCGAAGACCGGGATGGCGCCGCCAAGATTTGCGGCGCCGGCGCGGTCGCCGGCGATCAGGGCGGCGTGGTCCTCATCTTTGCCGATCGTGAACCCGTCGACCTGTGCCGGAAATATGGCTACTCATCCATGACGGTGCACGGCGATCCCCTCGGCGTGCGCATGGTGTAAATTTCCGCGGGGCGACGCGCGGACAACCGCTGTCAGCCGCGGGGTCGCCGGCTTGCTTTTACCGGGGCGTCGGTGTATTTTTCGCCCGCCATGGCGAAAACACTGTACGAGAAGATTTGGGACCGCCACGTCGTCAAGAACCTGTCGGATGGCTGGACGTTACTCTACATTGACCGGCAGTTGGTGCACGAGGTCACCAGCGCGCAGGCGTTCGATGGTTTGCGCCTCGCCGGCCGCACGGTGCGTCGCCCCGCCCTGACCTTCGCGACCTTGGACCACAATGTCCCGACAGACAATCAAGCGGTGATCACGGATCCGATCGCCCGCGCGCAAATCGAAGCGCTGCGGCGCAACTGCCGGGAATTTGGCGTTACGCTGTTCGACTTGGGCGATGCCAACCACGGCGTGGTGCACATCATCGGCCCGGAGCTGGGCCTCACCCTGCCCGGGACCACCATGGTGTGCGGCGACTCACACACCGCCACGCACGGCGCGTTCGGCGCGTTGGCGCATGGCATCGGCACCAGCGAGGTCGAGCACGTCCTCGCCACGCAGACGCTGCGCCAGAAAAAGTCCCGGACCTTCCGCGTCGAGTTCACCGGCCGGCTCACGCCGCAGGTGACCTCGAAAGACATGATCCTCAAGCTCATCGGCCAGATCGGCGCCGCCGGCGGGACGGGCTATGTCATGGAATACGCCGGGTCCGCGATCCGCGCCCTCTCCATGGAGGCGCGCATGACCATCTGCAACATGTCCATTGAGGCCGGCGCGCGCGCCGGCCTGATTGCGCCGGATGAGACCACGTTCAACTACATCGCCGCCAGCGACCGGCCCTATGCCCCGCGGGGCGCGGCGCTGGAGGGAGCGCTCGCCTCCTGGAAGATGCTGACGAGCGACGCGGAGGCGGCCTTCGACCGCACGCTGACGATCGAGGCCGCAGCCCTGGCGCCACAAGTCACGTGGGGCACCAGCCCCGGCATGGTGGCCGACATCACCGGCCGCGTGCCCGAGCCGGACCAGGTGGCCGGTTACCATAAAACCGATGTGGAAAACGCGCTGGCTTACATGGGCCTGACGCCCGGCACGCCACTCACCGCCATCAAAGTGCAGGCGGTCTTCATCGGCAGTTGTACCAACGGTCGCATCGAGGATCTGCGCGTCGCTGCCGCGGTGCTGCAGGGCCGCCGGGTTGCCCACGGGGTCCGTGCGCTGATCGTCCCCGGCTCGGCCCGCGTCAAGGCGCAGGCCGAGGCGGAGGGGCTGGACCGGATTTTCAAGGCCGCCGGCGCCGAGTGGCGCCACGCCGGCTGCAGCATGTGCCTGGCCATGAACCCGGACCAACTCCAGCCCGGCGAGCGCTGTGCCGCGACGTCAAACCGCAATTTCGAGGGCCGGCAGGGCAAAGGCGGCCGCACGCACCTGGTCAGCCCCGCCATGGCGGCCGCCGCCGCCGTGGCCGGCCATTTTGTGGATATTCGGACATGGAACTGACGTGCTGACCCAGGCTCGAGAATCATGAAACCTTTCACCATCCATAACGGTCAACTGGCCCCGCTGGACCGCGCCAACGTGGACACCGACGCGATCATTCCGAAACAGTTTCTCAAACTGATCGGCCGCAGCGGGTTCGGCCAGTACCTCTTCCATGACTGGCGTTACCTGGCCGACGGCACACCCAATCCGCAGTTCGAGCTGAACAAGCCCGGACACGCCGGCGCCAGCATCCTGGTCACGCGCAACAATTTCGGTTGCGGCTCCAGCCGCGAGCACGCGGTCTGGGCCGTGGCACAGTACGGCATCCGGGTGATCATTGCGCCCTGGCGGCAGCATCACAAAGACCGGCTGCCGGGGTTCGCCGACATCTTCCGGAACAACTGCGGCAAAAACGGTGTGTTGACCATCGAACTCTCCGAAGCCGAGGTGGACAGGATTTTTCATGCCGTGCATACCCAGCCGGGTCTCCAGGCCACCGTGGACCTGCCGCAGCAGACGATCGTCCTGCACACAACGCCGGAGCAGACCTTGCGGTTCGAAGTGGATCCCGGCCTGAAGCAGTATCTGCTGCGCGGCCTTGACGATATCGCCCTGACCCTCGAGCAGGAGGCCGACATTACCGCCTTCGAGCAGCACCACGACGTACAATGCGCCGGCGGGCGCTGACGCGCTTCCGGCCGGCGCCGGCCCTTGGGCAATTGGGGTGGCACGCAACGATCTGTCCACGGAGCGGAACGTGTAAACGTTCCGGCGTAATCATGAGGCGCCCGGCTGCCGCGGTCTTAACTGCTGGTCAAACAATATGCTGCGTCTGCTGATTAAAACCGTCACGGGCGGCCTTGCGCGCCTGTCCCGTCCGGCGGCGTTGCGCTTGGGCCGCAGGCTGGGTTGGATCTATGGCGCCCTCATCCGCCACCATCGCGCCGATGCCTTGGCAGCCTTGCGGCACAGCCTGCCGGAGCGCACCGCACCCGAATGCCGCCGCCTGCTGGACGCGGTGTACCGCAACCTGGCCGTCAACTACGTCGAAGTGCTGCGCCTGGCCGGCGGCGCGGATGACGATCTTCGCCAGCTTGTGACCTTCGAGGGCGAGGAGATCGTCCAAGCCGCGCTCCGGCGCGGCCAGGGCGCGCTGGTGCTCACAGCGCACCTCGGCAACTTTGACCTGCTGGCCATGTTCTCCGCCCAGCGCGGCTATCCGCTGACCATCGTCTCCAAGGAAATCAAAAACCCGGTGATCAATGATCTGTGGATGCGTCTGCGGGAACGCTATGGCGTCAAGATCGTGCGCTCCCACAACTCGCTGCGCGGCTGCCTCAGGGCGCTGAAAAACGACGGGTTGCTGGGGTTTATCCTGGACCAGAATCGGCCGCGCGGCCAGGGCGTCTTTGTCACCTTCTTCGGCCGGCCCGCCTGCACCACACCGGGACTGGCGTTCATCTCCGCGGTGGCGCGGGCGCCGGTGATCCCGGCGTTTATCCATCGCACGGCCGATGACCGTCATCATCTGCGGATCCTGCCGGCCATCGAACCGCCGGCCGATCGCGGGGCGGGCAGTCTCCTCCGCGCCACGCAGCAGTACACCACGGTCATCGAGCAAGAAATCCGCCGCCATCCCGACCAGTGGATCTGGATGCACCGCCGCTGGAAGACGCAACCCGAACCCGGCGACGTTGTCGCCGCGGCGCCGGAGGGTGATAACGGCCCCGATCCTGAACCCGTTTACGACTAAAACGTTGCGGTCGGGTCTAGCCTTGCGCCGCCCATAGCCGCCGGCAGCGACGTTCCGGCGCGCCTTCCAGGCCAAAAAATGCTGGATTCTGGTCTTGACAGGTCCATCGGCCAGGTAATAATCGCCGCATGAATGCTTACAACGCCCAGACGGCATGGAAACCGGCGCCCCCCCGGTGGGCTCGCCAAAGCAATTTCTTATTCAGAAGGTAGGCCATATGAAATCATACAAACTGAACGCCGTCATCGAAAAAGATGAACATGGTTATTATGCCTTCTGCCCGGAACTGGAAGGGTGTTGCACCCAGGGCCGGACGCTTGACGAAACCATGAAAAATATCCGCGAAGCCATCGGCTTGTACCTGGAAACGCTCTCACCTAAAGAAAGAAATGCGTTGACTCACCGCGAGCTTATCACTTCCAGCCTTGAGGTGTGCGTTGCCTAAACAGCCTCGTCTGACTGCCGCTGAGGCGGGAAAACTTTTAATCAAAGCCGGTTTCCGGCTTATCCGCAGCAAGGGTAGCCACCGGATCTATTTCAAGAATAATATCCGGATGGTCATCCCCTTTCATGCCGGATACATCTTGCACCCTAAAATCGTAAAGCAGCTCGAACGAGCGATCGAAATTGCCGGATAATCTCCTTCCAGCAGACGATTTTTCCCACACCGACACTTTCGACCATCACTAAGCCTTCTTTCCCCGCGCCTTTGCTTTTTCCCGCCGGTTCTCCCACGCATAATAAAACGTCGGCGTCACGATCAGCACGAGCAGGGTGTTGAACAAAAGCGGCAGACAGGCCGGCGCGCGGACCGCCGGCCGGCGGCACGGCAAAAGACGCTCCCCCGGCGGGCGCGCCAAAGCAATTTCTTATCTGGAACCATCCGCGGAAACCGAATGAATCGGCACGCGGCCGCGCCTCACAGTTGCTCGATGCGGTTGAAGATGCGGCAGGCGATGGCCTGCGGCAGGAAGAGCAGGCTGCGCGCGCGTGCCGTGCCAAGGCCCAGCGGCGCAGCGTCGTCGTTGTTGGCGAGTTCGCTGTCGAGCCGGGCGAGCCGGCCAATGAGCGCCACGCGGTAGCCGACCTTCGCCTGCGGATTGTTTTTTTCGGCGGCGCGCACGAAATCGTAGTAGCGCCAGCGGCTCTGGAACAGGGCCTTGGGCAGTTGGAGCTCGTCATTCGGCAGATCGTTGATGAGTTGCACGGCGATCACGCGGTCGCCGGGATCCACCACCAGCAAGAGGTGGGTGCAGCCGTTGGCCGGCGGGATCGCGAGCTCGCGGTAGGCATACTGGTCCGGCGGAAACAGCGGGCTGAGGATCGGCAGACGTTCGCCGGCCGGCTGATCGAAAAGTCCGGCGGCCTCCCCGGCCGGCATGCCGTAACGGATGCGGTCATAGAGGATCAGTTCCTTGCCCGCGGCCAGGTTCTCGTCCTCCAGCGGATACAGCGACAACAGATCGCGGAAATCCGTCAGCAAGGCTGTCCGCTGCGCCGGCGGCTTTTTCCAGGCGGTGGCGAGGGCGGCTTCATCCACCACGACCGGCGTGGGCTTGACCTCGGGCTTGGGCGGATTGGTGGCGGGCTGGGGCGGATTGACGATGGGCGGCGGTGACACCGTCTCCGCAGGCAGATCGAGGCTGGGCAGCGGCGGGAGGGCGAGCGGGGCCGGTTTGCCGGGCCGTGCCATTTTGGTGGACAAGCGCGCGTTGGCCAGAAGCTTATGGCAGTTCGTCAGGTGCTGTTCAACGGTCGCCCGGTCCGTGGTCATTTCGCGGCAGGCCGAAAAATCGCTGATGGCCTGCCGGCAGGCGGTCTCGAGGCGGGTGAAGACCGGCAGCGTCATGTCCGGGCCATGAAAATTCCGGTACAGATCGAACGCGTAATTGAAAAAGGAGGCGCCGCGCAGGTAATGCGGGGAATGGATCGTGCCATTCGGCCCGATAACAGGCGGCGTATTGGTCGCGGCTGGCAGCGGCGGGCTCGGCACCGACGGGGTCTGATTTTCGGGCGCCCCTTCGGACTTGGTGCTGGGAACCGGATTGGTGAGGCCGGGTTCCGTCACGCGGGATATGGCCTGCCGACCGGCGGCTGCTTTGGCCCGCTGATACAGATAGAGCCCGCCGTAGGCCAGGCCGGCCAGGCCGGCCAGCGTGATGAGCAGGATCACGGCCAGCGGCATGCGCGATGTACTCGCCGCGGCGACGGGGCCGGGCGTGGCGGACGACATCACAATTTTCTTACGGGTCGTCCGCTGGGCGCGTCGCTTGCCGGGATGAGCCGAACGCCACTCCCCGCGCATCACAGTGCTGATCCCTTGTGCGGGCAGCTCGCCGGCCGGCAAGAAGCCGTCCTCCACTTCCTGGATGTCATCGATCACTTCCGTCCAGCTCGCCGGCCGGTAGCGGCGATCCTTGATCATCATTTTTTCGATCAGCGTCGCCAGCGGCGAGGAGAGCTGGGGGTTCAAATCCAGCGGATCGAGCAGGAAATCTTTTTGCTGGCGCTCCAGCGGCGCGGTGCCGGGCGTGTCGCCGAACGGCAGGCGGCCGGTGACCAGGTGATACAGTGTGGCGCCGAGCGCATAGATGTCCGTGCGGACGTCCAGGTCCTGTTCGCCGCGCGCCTGTTCCGGCGAGATATAGTTCGGCGTGCCGACGATGAAATCCTGGTCCGTTGCGCCCAGCTTCTGGCCCAACGCCCGCGCCAGCCCGAGATCGGCCACCTTGACGCTCCCGTCCCGGTCGATCATGAGGTTGTCCGGCTTGATGTCGCAATGGATCATGCGGGCCGTTTCCCACGCGTAATCCAGGGCCAAAGCGACGCCGAGCGCCACCTGCAGGGCCGTGGCTTCATCCAGCGGTCCCTTGCGTTGAATGCGGTCCGCCAGGGTGTAACCTTGGATGTACTCCATAATGTAGTACACCACGTCTTTGGTTTCGCCGGCATCAAACACCTGGACGATGCCGCTATGTTTTAACCGCGCCGCGGCCTGCGCCTCCTGGCGGAAGCGCGCCAGCGCGTCGGCGTCCTGCAACCACTGCGGAGCCAGGGTCTTGATGGCGACAAGCCGGTCCAGCGAAATCTGCCGGGCCTTCCAGACCACGGCCATTCCCCCTTCGCCCAACTTGCCGAGCAACTCGTAGCCGGCCAGCGCAAAATGCGGATCGCTCATTTAAGCTGGCATGATATCAAACACCGCGGGGAAATGCAAACGCCGGCCACGACGTAATGGATCAGTCAT
>CAIQIC010000158.1 GCA_903871765.1 uncultured Lentisphaerota bacterium | reverse complement strand
TCCAGGTAGAGCACGCTGACGCGGTCGGGATGCAGGCGTGTCCAGGCGTTCACATAGAGTCCGCCGCGCGAGATGCCGAGCAGCGCGGGTCGGACCGAGAGGCCGCGTTTGCCGTGGAGTTCCTCGTAGACTTTCTCCCAGACGGCCATGGCGCGAGGTGAGCCGAACTGGTTGCTGACGTCCACCCAGGCGACGTGCCAGCCCTTGGCGACGAGGCCGTCTTCGAGCGAGCCGAGGTGGCCCGCGAATTCACCGACCCAGAGCCATGGTTTGCCGGGCGCGGGCTGGGCCGGCACCTTGAGGCCCATCGTTCTGCCCTCAATGGTGATACTCTCGACCGTTGGCTGAGGATTGTCCTTGGCCTCATCCGTGGCGAGACAGATCGGCAGCCCAAGCAACAAACAGAGAATAAAGACAAGTGTGTTTTTCATAGTGGATTCCTTTCGCATGTTAATTATTTCTCCCCATCGTCCGTGCGGAAAGGAGAGGCTGGCAGGCCTTCGTTGTTGTACAAATTGCAGTCATCGCCGGACATGGTATAGGCATAACGGACGGCGACCGGCTTGGATACTGCGGGGCTGGAGACGACCACAGTCTTGCCGTCAATGACGGCATCAGCCCAGAACCACTTCTTGCTTGCCCCGGCGGAGCCTCCCGGCGAAGACGGGTCTTCGCCGGCAATGGCGAAGCGCTTCAGTTTGCCCTGCGGTTCCCTGACCACTGGAGCAAAGCCTTTCTTGGTGGCCACGGTCAGTCCGGAGCCAACGCTGTCGAAACCGATTCGGATCTTGTTGCCTTCTATCTTCATCTGCTTATACAACGGGCCGCTGTAGACCAAATCCGCTGCTTTGCCGCCTGCCCTGAGCGTCGTCGAAGGGTAGTCCTTGGCCAGGGCCCAAAGTGCGAGCCTCTCGCCCACATCGCGCTTGTTCTTGGGATGTATATCTCCTGGCTCTCTGACATCGGCAAGGTCCATGGCCACTGCCATGCCCGTGTGCGGGATAGTGAGGGCTTTGAACTGGGCCATGCGGATCTTGGCCCAGCCATCACCGCCGGCAGGATTATCGGTCGCACTAAATCTGCCAGCCAACTGGACGAGGTAGAATGGGAAATCTCCTTCACCCCACGCCGTCCGCCAGCCACCGATGAGGGCGCGCAGTTTCTGATAGTAGGTCTCGCCTTCGTCGCCGTTGGATTCGCCCTGATACCAAATCGCGCCCTTGATCCCATAACGGGCGAGCGGATGGATCTTGCCGTTATAGAGGCAATGCCAGGTTGAGGGATATCCACCGTCGGATTTGTATTCAGCCGGCAAATCAGTCACGGGAGGCAACTCGGACACGCTGGCCAACCCCGCAGGCGAGATCCAGGGCTCGATGCGGGTCCCGTTCCAGGCCGTCTTGATCAGGCCAATCGGAATTCCGGTTTCCATCTGCAGCTTGCGGCCGAAATAGAGCCCCACCGCCGTAAAGCGGTTGCCTGTCGTCGGCTTGCAGGGAAGCCAGGCGGCGTCCTCTTCCGACGACCCGTTCCCTCGATTCACCTTGACGTCGGTCTCGGGACGCATCGACGGTTCATTGACGAGATGGAACTGGCGCAGCAGTGGGAAATCGAAATCCTTCTCATCGTAGGGTTGGGGGTCAAGGGCGTTGTGGTAGGCGCCGGGGGTGAAATCCATGTTCGACTGGCCGCTGCACACCCAGACATCGCCCACCACCACGTCCTTGATTACGATCTTGTTCTTGCTTACCGCAGCGGAGCCCTCAGGCGAAGCCGGGCCGGTCACGGTCATCGTGGCGGAGTTCGTGCAGGCCTTCATGGCGGCGAGCTTGACGCACCAGGCACCATCTTTGTCGGTGGTCGCCGACTTGGCCTGGCCCGCGAAGGCGACGGTCACCTTCTCCCCGGCTTCCGCCTTGCCATAGACTGAAACAGGGATGCCCCTTTGCAGAACCGCATGGTCGTCAAAGATTGCGTTCAGCGTTACGTCCGCACTGGCGGACACCGCGGCAAGCAAGAATGCCGCCAGAACTGATAATTTCTTCATACTGTTTATCCCTTTCATTTTATTTATTCCTTTCATTGTCGTCATTTCACTACATACGCCAGACATCGACTTCAAAGATAGACCACACCTGGTTCTTTGTCCCGGTCTGCTCAATCTTGATGTACCTTCCTTTTTTCGTCGGGAACGTGGCCGTTGTGATCCCCCACCTCTCCCCGGTTCCCGTTGCAACCGGGGCTCCCCAGTTGGCCGTGTCGTCGGACACATAGATGGCATACCCTGCAGGAGTGTCATAAATAGCCCAGACAGTATCCATGACGATTTTGTTGAAGCTCTGGCGTTCCTTCATATCAATGACAACCCATTGTCCAGG
>CAIQIC010000157.1 GCA_903871765.1 uncultured Lentisphaerota bacterium | reverse complement strand
GCCTTCTTTCAACTCGACTGGACGCAATCGCCGGGCCAGCCGGGTCAAATCCGTCTGAGTCGGAAAGTGCCGCCGGAAAGCACGCGCTTCGACTGGAAGGAGTGGTTGAACCGGCCGACGGCGGAGGCGGAAGTGGAAGCCATCCCGCGGTTGACGGATCGTTGAGCTGCTGCGCTTTGACTCCGTCCGCGGGCGGCGTAGATTGAACTATGAAAACGACATGGATGGGTCTGCTGATGGCTGTGGCGTTGGGCGCGGGGTGTGGCGAGGTCAGGACCAACGCGCTGCCGGCCGCGCACCGGGAGGTCACGATGGAGAAGATCGTCAAGACCGATGCGGAGTGGAAGGCGCAGTTGACGCCGGAGCAGTACCGCGTCACGCGGGGGAAGGGCACGGAGCCGGCCTTCTGCGGCACGATGCACCTGAGCAAGAAACCGGGGATCTATGCGTGTGTTTGTTGCGGCCTGGAAATCTTCAGCTCGACCAACAAGTTCGAGTCTGGCACGGGCTGGCCGAGCTTTTATCAGCCCATCGCCGCGGAGCGGCTGACCGAGCACAAGGACAACAGCTACGGCATGGAGCGCACGGAAATCCTCTGCGCGCGGTGCGATGCGCACCTCGGCCACGTGTTTGACGACGGCCCGCCGCCGACGGGCAAACGCTACTGCCTCAATGGCGTCGCGCTCACCTTCCTGCCGGCGGGGCCGGGGGACTAGGAGAAAGAAGTCAACCACCTTCGCCAAGGCTACGGCGGTCAAGGAAGTCAGAAGACAGAATGAAATGTCCCGCCCTGTGACTGATCTACAGGGAGGTGGTGGACGGCCAGCCGATCAGATCCACAAGTTGCCAAGCGCTTTGCAACATCCTTCTTTATTCTGAATTCTGACTACTGACTTCTGAATTCTGACTTCTGAATTTCTTCTCACAGGTGGCAGGCGGGCAGGCCGTGCTTTTGCAGGTAGTTCTGGTGATAGTCCTCGGCGCGATAGAAGTCGGTGGCCGGGACGATCTGCGTGACGATCTTGCGCTTGCCGAACTTCGCTGACTTCTGCAATTTCTCCAGGGAGGCTCGCGCGGCGGCCGTCTGTTCCGGGGAATGATAGAAGATGGCGGAGCGGTATTGCGTGCCGGTGTCCGGCCCCTGGCGGTTGAGCTGGGTGGGATCGTGGATTTTCCAGAAGACGTTCAACAGGTCGTCGAAAGAAACCTGGCCGGGATCGAAGACCACTTCCACGGCCTCCGCATGACCGGTGAGATGGGTGCAGACTTGTTCGTAGGTTGGATTCTTGGTGGCGCCGCCGGTATAGCCGACCGTGACGGATGTCACGCCCTTGACCTGCCGGAAAGCCCCCTCCACGCCCCAGAAACAACCCGCGGCAAATGTTGCGGTTTGCATGTTGGTGCCTCCTCCCGCCGTTGAGCCCGCCAGCCCGATCAGCGCCAGCAATCCCAGGACTGTTAGGTTCAACTTCATGTGATAACCATGCGCCGGTTTATCGCAAATGCAACCACGCTGGCAGGCTGTCGAACGCAGGTCCGCCCGAAAACCCGGCTACCCAACACGGCGACTGA
Source organism: uncultured Lentisphaerota bacterium (assembly GCA_903871765.1). Taxonomy (GTDB): domain Bacteria; phylum Verrucomicrobiota; class Kiritimatiellia; order CAIQIC01; family CAIQIC01; genus CAIQIC01. Next base: position 11,897 of record CAIQIC010000157.1, on the reverse strand, counting down.
GCGCCGTGGCTACAGAAGACTACACCCGCTGGACGCCGATTTTCGGACAGGCGCTATTTGCCGGCGCTGACGACGGTCCCCGGGGCGGGTGTTTTCGTGCCCTCGATCACGTCGCAGAACGAGATTTTCTTGTCCGTCTTGCTGACCTTGATCTTGCCCAGCACCTTGCCCGGTTCCTTGCCGAGCACCGCGCCGGTGTCGGGATCGGTCAGGGTTTCGCCTTCCGCGCGCAGCGTCAGGACCTGGCCGGCCTCCACGCCGAATTCCTCGCCGCGGTTGATGATGACCGTGCCGCTGTCGGTGGTTTTCACCACGCTGCCTTCAAACGGAAACTCTTCCATCTTCTTGGCGATGAGTTTGGCGGCCTGGTTGATGCAATCCTGCGCCGCCTGGCCGAGCGGGGTCTTCTTGAAACCGCCGAGATCCGTGTTGACGCCGGCGATGTTGATGCCCAGGTCCAGGCCCGTCGCGCCGGCTTTGCCGACGATGCGCTCCTTGGCGACGATCTCGCCGGTGGTGGTGTCCACGAGTTTCACAATCACCGTGACTTGCGCCTCGCTTTTCTTGCCGCCGATCCGGAAACCGCCCACGGAGATGCCGCCGCCGCCGCCGGACTGCGACTCCGCAACCTCCGTCACCGCACCGGTGCCGATATAGCGCGCCGGGCGGATCAGGCCGGTCTTGGCCACCTTGGACTTGGCGGCGCGGCCGCTGGCGGCGAGATTCTGCTCCATCAGCACATCGCCCAATTTCTCGCGCTCCACGATCACGAAACGGCCGGAATCCGCGAGCGCCGATTCGAGCATGATCGAAAGATTGCGGCCGATCTCCCAGTGGCCCGACCAGCCGCTCTGGTTCTCGAAATCCTTGCAGCCGATGGCGTGTTTGAGCCCCTTGTATTCGCCGAGGTTCATCTTGGCGTTGCCTTCCTCGGTCGAGGTGGTCGCCTTGCCCCACAGCGCCTGGCTGTTCACCGCGCTGCCCATCACCATCGCTGCCGCCAGCAGTCGTACTATGTTCCGTTGCATGATCGAACTCCTTTCCTGGGTTCTCGGTATTCCCCTGTACGAGGGCCAGTATACTCGCGGCTGCGCATCCTGACAACACCGGGCTGCACGACTGGCTTGCGCTGTCGGGCCGGCTGGCGTATGGTACTGCGCAACCGGCCGGCCGGATGCGATGATGGAGGACAACATGAACAAGGTCGAGGTGGACTTCGGGAAATGGCTGCAGGAGGCGTTCGATCTCTACAAGGATCATTTCGCCCTGTTTGCACTGGCGGGCGCCATGGGCCTGCTGCTGTCGGCGGCCACGGTGGGCGTGCTTTTCGGCCCGATGCTGGCCGGGATGGCGCTGATCCTGCTCCGGCTGCTGGACAAGAGCGAGCCCAAGCCGCAGCCGGCCGACCTGTTCAAGGGCTTTGAATTTTTCCTGCCCGCCTTTTTGATGACGCTGGTTGTTTTCGGTGCGAGTATGCTGATCGGGTTGATCCTCATGCCGTTCGGGTTGATCCTCCGGCCGCTGGCGTACGTGGCTGGGCTCTTTCTGCAAACCGCGACCATGTTCTCGATCTTCCTGATCGTGGACCGGAAGTATGAGTTCTGGCCGGCGATCCTGGGCAGTTACGATCTCGTTAAAGTCAACTTCTGGCCGCTGTTGGCCCTGCAGTTGGTGGCCTCGCTGTTGGGTGGCTTGGGCGCGCTCGGCTGCTGCGTCGGTGTGTTGGTCACCTGGCCGTTCACCTATTGCGTCATCGCCATCGCCTACCGCCGGTGCGCGGTGCGCGGGGGCGAGCCGGCGCTCAACCCGCCCCCACCGCCTGGTGCGGGGTAAACCGAAGCTGCCACCCGTGCGGCCGCGCGCACCCTGGCGGGAGGCGCGGTTACCGCGGCGCCCAACGGTGGGGTGAACTCCATGGCGGCTGGAGCTCCGATGGACGAACAGATCCATTCCTCGGACGGGGCCAACCCTTCCGTCCCCGCCGTGCCGGCGGGCGCCCGGTGGCTGCGGATTGAAAAACCCGCGGCCCGCCGTGCTGTGCTGCGCGCGCATCTGCCCTGGGTGCTGTTGCTGGCGCCGCTGTTTCTGATTGCGCGGCTGGCGCCCCTGGCCGGCGTGCTGCCGTTCACGGTGTGCACGTTCCGGAATCTGACGGGCTGGCCTTGCCTGTTCTGCGGATTTACGCGGGCCTTTGTGGCGCTGGCGCACGGCCAATGGCAGGCAGCCGCCACGCAGTGCCCCGCTGCCATTCCCCTGTTCGGAATCCTGGCGGGCCTGTTGGCTTGGCATGCGTTGGGCCTGCTGTCGGGCCGGATCGTCACGCCGGGGCCGGCCTTGCGGCCCGGACGCTGGACCTGGGTGCTGCTGCTGGCGGGCGTCGTCGTCATCCTGTTGGCCAACTGGATTTACCGGCTGGCCTCCGGACTGCGGTGATTTAAGAAGCCTCGCTCCAATAATTTGCGATTGTTGCAGTTCACCGAGAGGGCTTCATCTTTTAGGTGAAGACTTGCTGGCCGACGCAGCCGGCCCCCATTCGGAATCATCCTGCCAGTCCGGCCGTGACGTCCCGATGCAGCATCGGGACGTCCTGCCTGCGGCGGTAGAAGGGGAAATCCTGCTTCAAGGCGGGCTGTGTCACGCCAGCTCAAGGCGCCGGGCGAGGTCCTTGAAAAAATCCCGCGACCACACCGCCAGTGCATCGGGGTTGACCACAAAAGGCAGCACCTCATTCCGGGCCTGATCCACGTCCAGCCGGTCAATGGTTTCGGTCAACCGCTGATGCAAATGGTCGGCCGTCAGGGTTTGGCCGCGCGTCCAGTCGCCGCTTTGGACCATGCGCTGTTCAAGATGCCCCAGGTGCAGGCGCGGATGGTTGGCGACGAACCAGACGAAGTCATACCAGTCACGTCCCTTGACACGGGTCTTCCATTTGCGGCAGAGCAGGGCGTGCATTTTGCCGGCGAAAAGATCCGGCAAGACGTAGGTGCGCACCGAAAACGGGATGGGATGGAGCAGGTACCGGCTCTCGGTGGCGAAGCCCGGCGGCGGGTTGGTATCCACCTCCAGCCTGATCTTGAGCACCTGGCCGCGGGGCAATGCTTGCAGGGTCCCGGCTTGGGTTTCGATAACCAGCAACTGCTGGAGCGTTTCGGCCTTGATGAAGGCGGACTGGATGGCGCTGACCCGGGGGGCTTTGGCGTTCACCGTGACTTCGAAGCCGAAGCTTCGCATTTCCGTCTGGAGCGCGTCGCTGTAGCGGCCCAAATCAAAGTCCGGCTGGGGCGCCAGCAGGGAGAAATCAAGATCCTCCGAATAGCGGTCCAGCCCATGCAAGATCCGCAACGACGTGCCGCCATAGAAGGCGCCTTGCTCAAAGAATTTGCTGCGCCACAAACCGAGGAGCGCCAGCTCCTGCAAAATCTCCCGCAAGGCCCGGACGTAATCCTCCAGGCGCCGGCACGCGTAGCGGACCATCATTTTGGCGAGCGCATCATTCATGGGGCACCTTCTGCGATGTACGGACACTGCGGATAAACCCGGCGAGCAGGCGGATTTTGTTGGACCCGTAGGCCTCGCCGATCCGCGCCAGGCGCTCAGGATCGAGTTGCGCAAGCTCAGCGGCGTCCATCCGAAGGCTATCGAACAGATAGGGCGCGAATTCACCGACCTTGCGCAGACCGGAGCCGCGATCATGACAGACATAATCCGCCAACGCCTTCTCACGGGAGGCCATGAGGAAGGTGCGGTTAGGGCCGGCCTCCACCAGGTCGAAATCCATGCGGTAAGCGGCAACCGGCACGGCCCAGTACGTGAAGCGCCCGGCAGGCGTGGTGAATGTCCGGTTCTTGCCGCAGGTGACGGAGGTGACGGTTTCGGTACGCTCAGGGATGATCCCGTAATAGCTCAGCGCATATTCCAGCGAAACATACGAGGGGCCATAAATCAGGTTCGCCAATAGCTCCCTGGAGTAGGGTGCGCGACTGTGGCGCGGGCCAAAGATGTACAGTCCCTTCTTGACGCGGACAATCGTACCCGTACGCAGAAAGGCCGTAATCTTATCGCGCGGCCGGGCATAGTCCCGGAGGGCCTCGCGGAGCGCAAGGTAGTCAAACTCCTCCTGCGCGATCAGGTTATGTAGTTCATCCATCACCAACACGCTTCCCCGTGCAACCATGCCGAGCGGCCAACCGCAGATAGAGTGTACAAAACAGACCGGTATGTCGACAATATTCCGACATACTGGATCGCTCCTTGCCAGCCGCAGCCTCGGAGCGGAAGTCATCCGCCCGCCTTTGCCTGCTCGCCCCGGTTCGCAGGGCTACGGCGGGCAGCCTTCGTCCTGCGCTACGCTCCGAGCGAAGGCTGGTGGGCGGTGCAGGATTTGAACCTGCGACACCCTCGGTGTAAGCGAGGTGCTCTACCACTGAGCTAACCGCCCGCGGAAAGGCCTGATCCCGACACGCTGACGCGGTCGGGACATAACCCTGATCTGAGAAACCATCGGTTTCGCATGATCTGCTCCACTTGGAGGGCCGACCTCCGTGTCGGCCGCGGCCCGGACGGAGCCGGGCCCTCCAGGGGCCAAACAGAACCCCTGATTCTCCTACGAAGAACGCTTCGCGGACCTGCCCATGAATCCTTTCGCGTCTTTTCGCGTGTTTCGCGGGCATCTTTTTCAAGCAGGTTTTGCATCTCTCGCGGCCGGAAAATAGTCCTGTAGGGCATGGACGTCCCAGTCGTGGGTGCGCATGTAGCGGATGCAGGCGACGGTCGCCCGGGCGCCGGATTCCGTGGTCACGATCGGGATGCTGCGCAGAATGGCCTCGGAGCGGATGCGGATCTCGTCCACGCGCGACACGGGGCCGCTGGGGGTGTTGATGATCATCTGGATCTGGCGGGCCTGCAGGCAGTCGAGCACCGTCTCGCCGCGCTGGTCGCTGAGCTTGCCGATCACGCGGGGGGCGAGGCCGCGCGTCTGCAGGGCCTGGGCCGTGCCGGGCGTGGCGACCAGATCGAACCCGAGCTGGGCCAACTCGGCGCCGATCTCCACCATCCACTCTTTGTCGGCATCGCGGGCGCTGAGGAACACCGTGCCGCCATCGGGCAGCATCTGGCCGGCGGCGATCTGGCTTTTCCAGTAGGCGAGCTCGAAGCAACTGTCAATGCCCATGACCTCGCCGGTGGATTTCATCTCCGGGCCGAGGATCGGGTCCACCCCGGCGAAGCGGTTGAACGGCAGCACGACCTCCTTGACGGCCATCCACGTCGGCTTCACGGGCGTGTGTCCGGCCATGATCTGCTGGAGCGTCTGGCCGATCGCGATGCGCGCGGCCCACTTGGCGAGCGGGACGCCGGTGGCCTTGCTGAGGTAGGGCACGGTGCGCGAGGCGCGCGGGTTGATCTCCAGCACGTAGAAGATGCCGTCCTTCACCGCGAGCTGGACGTTCATCAGGCCCTTGACCTGGAGCGCGAGCGCCATCCGGCGGCAGGCGTCCTCGATCTCCGCCACGAGCCGCGGATCGAGCGAGTGGGGCGGGGTGCAGCACGCGCTGTCGCCGGAATGCACGCCGGCCTGCTCGACGTGCTGCTGGACGCCGCCGATATAAACATCGGTCGCGTCGCACACCACGTCCACGTCCACCTCGATGGCGCGGTCGAGATAGCGGTCAATCAGCACCGGGAAGCCGGGGCTGGCGTTGAACGCGGCGTAGATGAAGGGCACCAGTTCGTCCTGGTTGTAGGCGATCATCATCGCGCGGCCGCCGAGGACGTAGGAGGGGCGGATCATCACCGGGAAGCCGATGCGGCGCGCGACCTCGAGCGCCTCGTCGATGCTGATGGCGGTGCCGGACTCCGGCTGGCGGATGCCGAGCCGGTTGAGCAGCTCGGCGCAGCGCTTGCGGTCCTCGGCGATGTCAATGCTCTCGGACGAGGTGCCGAGAATCGGCACGCCGGCCTGCTGCAGCGGCACGGCGAGGTTGAGCGGAGTCTGGCCGCCCATCTGCACGATGACGCCGATCGGCCGCTCATTCTCGTAGATGTTCATCACATCCTCGAAGGTCAGCGGCTCGAAGTAGAGCTTGTCGGAGGTGTCGTAGTCGGTGGAGACGGTCTCCGGGTTGCTGTTGACCATGATCGTCTCGTAGCCGAGCGCGCGCAGGGCCTGGACGGTGTGGACGCAGCAGTAGTCGAACTCGATGCCCTGGCCGATGCGGTTCGGGCCGCTGCCGAGGATGATGACTTTCTGCTGGTCGGTGTGCCGGCTGTTGTCGCACTCGGCGTAGCTGGAATAGTAGTAGGGCGTGTACGCCTCGAACTCGCCGGCGCAGGTGTCCACCAGGCGGTACACCGGCTTGAGGCCGGCGGCGAGGCGCTCCTGGCGGATGTCGAGGTGCGTGACGTCCGGCCCGCGCAGGGCGGCGATCTGCCGGTCGGAGAAACCCATCTCCTTGGCGGCGCGCAGCAGGTCCTTGCGCAGCGCGCGGTCCTTGGGCGCGTCGAGCAGCTTCTGCTCCAGCTCGACGATCTGCGCAATGTTGTCCACGAACCACGGGTCCACAAACGAGGTTGCAAAAATCTTCTGGAGGCTCCAGCCCTGCTTGAGCGCCACCTTGATGGCGAACAGGCGGTCGGGCGTGGGGTGGGCGAGCAGCTCCTCCAGCCGGCTGGCGTCCACGCGCTGCTCGCCCTTGAGGTCGAGGCCGTCCACGCCGATCTCCAGCCCGCGCAGCGCCTTCTGCAGCGCCTCCTTGAAGTTCCTGCCGATGGCCATCGTCTCGCCGACCGACTTCATGCTGACGCCGAGGCGCGGGTCGGAGCCGGCAAACTTCTCGAACGCAAAGCGCGGCACCTTGACCACGCAGTAATCGAGCGTCGGCTCGAAGCAGGCGGGCGTCTCGCGGGTGATGTCGTTGGGCAGCTCGTCGAGCGTGTAACCGACCGCGAGCTTGGCCGCGATCTTGGCGATCGGGAAGCCGGTCGCCTTGCTCGCCAGCGCCGAGCTGCGCGAGACGCGGGGATTCATTTCGATCACCACCATCCGGCCGTTGGCCGGGTTGATGGCAAATTGCACGTTCGAGCCGCCGGTCTCGACGCCGATGGCCTGCATGACGGCGATGGCGCCGTCGCGCATGCGCTGGTATTCCACGTCGGTCAGCGTCTGTGCCGGCGCGACGGTGATGCTGTCGCCGGTATGCACGCCCATCGGGTCGAAGTTCTCGATCGAGCAGATGATGACGACATTGTCCTTCCGGTCGCGCATCACCTCGAGCTCGAATTCCTTCCAACCCCAGACGGATTCCTCGAGCAGCACCTCGTGAACCATGCTGGCCTTGAGGCCGCCCTCGCAGATCGCCAGCAGTTCCGGCAGGTTGTGCGCCACGCCGCCGCCCGTGCCGCCCAGGGTGAAACTCGGCCGGACGATGATCGGGAAGCCGATTTTGGCGGCGGCCGCCGCCGCCTCGTCGAGGCGGGTGATCTGCCGGCTCTGGAGGCATTCCAAGCCGGCTTTTTCCATCGCTTCCTTGAACAGCTCGCGCTCCTCGGCGCGGCGGATCACTTGCACGTTGGCGCCGATCAGCTCGACGCCGTACTGCTCCAGCACGCCCAACTCCGCAACCTTGACCGCGGTGTTCAGCGCCGTCTGGCCGCCCAGCGTCGGCAGCAGCGCCTGCGGCCGTTCCTTGGCGATGATTTTCGCCACGGCCTCCGGCGTGATCGGCTCGACGTACGTCCGGTCGGCCACCTCCGGGTCGGTCATAATCGTCGCGGGATTGCTGTTGATCAGGACGATCTCGTAGCCCTCCTCCCGCAGCGCCTTGCAGGCCTGCGTGCCGGAGTAATCGAATTCACAGGCCTGGCCGATGACGATCGGCCCGGACCCGATGATCATGATCTTTTTGATGTCGGTGCGCTTGGGCATTTTTTATCTCGCTGTGCTCGTAAAAAATAGATGAATTTTTTGCCCGGCAAAAAATTCATTCCCACTCGATCGTGCTCGGCGGCTTCGAGCTGATGTCGAACACGACGCGGTTGATGCCGCGCACTTCGTTGATGATCCGCGACGAGATGCGCTCCAGGGTTTCGTAGGGCAGCTTGAACCAGTCGGCCGTCATGCCATCGAGGCTCTGCACGGCGCGGATGGCGATGACGTGGTCGTAGGTGCGCTCGTCGCCCATGACGCCGACGGTCTGGATCGGCAGCAGCACGGCGAACGCCTGCCAGATGTCGCGGTAGTTCGGCAGAGACTGCACTTCCTCCTGCACCCGCAGATCGGCCTGTTGCACCAGCGCGACGCGCTCGGGCGTCACGGCCCCCAAGATGCGCACGGCCATGCCCGGTCCGGGGAAAGGCTGGCGGTGCACGATGTAGTCCGGCAGCCCGAGCTCGTGGCCCAGCACGCGGACCTCGTCCTTGAAGAGCTCGCGCAGCGGCTCGATCAGCGCGAATTTCATGTCCAGCGGCAGTCCGCCGACGTTGTGATGGCTTTTGATCGTTGCCGACGGCCCGCCGATCGGCGAGGCGCTTTCGATGACGTCCGGGTACAGCGTGCCTTGGGCGAGGTACTTGACCTCCCCGAACTTGCGCGCGGCGTCGGCGAACACGTCAATGAAGGTCCGGCCGATGATTTTGCGCTTCTGTTCCGGATCGGTCACGCCGTGGAGGCGCTGCAGGAAGAGGTCGCCGGACCGCGCAATCTGGAGGTCAAGGCCGAACGCCTGGCCGAACGTGTCCTCGACCTGCCGCGCCTCGCCATGGCGCAGCAGCCCGTTGTCCACGAACACGCAGTGCAGTTGCCGGCCGATGGCCTGGTGCAGCAGGGCGGCGACCACGGAGGAATCCACGCCGCCGCTCAGGCCGCAGAGGACGTGGTCCCGGCCGACCTGGGCGCGGATGGCGGCGGTCTGTTCCGCGATGAACCGGCTCATTTTCCAGTCGCCGGCGCAGCCGCAGAGGTCAAACAGGAAGCGGCGCAGCAGGTCCGTGCCCTGGGGGGTATGCACGACCTCGGGATGGAATTGCAGGCCCACCCAGCGCTTACCGGGGTGTTCCATGGCGGCCACGGGGCAGGTCGGCGTTTGGGCCAGCACGCGGAAGCCGGCGGGCATCTGCTCCACCTGGTCGCCGTGGCTCATCCACACCGGCAGGCGCGTCGGCAGCCCGCGGAACAAACTGCCCGCCGCGACCACCTCGATCAGCGCGTGCCCGTATTCCCGCGCCTGGCCCGGCTTGACGCGGCCGTGGAGCTGGTGGGCCATGAGCTGCAGGCCGTAGCAGATGCCCAGCACCGGCACGTCCAGGTCGAAGAGCGCCGGATCGCCCTGGGGGGCCTGCGGATCGAAGACGCTCGCCGGCCCGCCGGAGAGGATGATCCCGCGCGGCTGGCGCGCGGCCAGCTTCGCCGCCGGCGTGTCGTAGCGCAGCAGCTCGCAGTAGACCTGCTGCTCGCGCACCCGCCGCGCGATAAGCTGGCTGTACTGCGACCCGAAATCCAGAATGGCGATCCAATCGTGTCCCATGGTGGCGGCCTCGTGCGCGCGAACCCTAGCACACGCCTTTGCCGGTTCGCAAGCCGGCAGTCTACGCCGCGGTCGAGTTGGCGGCTGACGCCCGCCGCGCCATGGTTGGAACCCGGGATCGAATAATGCACATGCCGCGGCGCGGAGCGGAGCGCGGGGCTGGAAGCCCCGCCCACGGGGTGGGGCGGTACAGCCTGTGCCGCCGCTTGCCTGCCGGTGGGCGGCCCTCCGTCGGAGGACCGCGCCGGCGAGCCAGCCTGGACGCCGCCGCAAAGATTTGACGCGCAGCGTAAGCATGTGTAGGGTATCCACGTTATGAAAACCATCGAGTTCGAGACTGAATTGCGGGATGACAAGCGGCTGACGATTCCCGACCGTCTGGCCTCCGCGCTGCCGACCCACGGTAGGGCGACGGTGATCGTCTGCGTGAACGCGGACCCCGAAGATCGCGTTTGGCGCAAGGCGTCCTATGCCCAGTTCCTGCGCGACGAGTCCGACGAGGACGCGGTCTATGACAAATACCGTTGAGTTCGGCGACGTCTATATCTGCCTGTTTCCCTTCACTTCCGGGCGCGAAGTCAAGCCACGCCCGGTTCTCGTGCTGCGCGACCTTGATCCGGATTGCTTGATCTGCCGCATCACTTCGGTTCCGCATCAGGGATTTCTCGATCTGGCTATCGCCCACTGGAAGGAGGCCGGACTGGAAAAACAATCCACCGTCCGGCTTTCACGACTCGTCACCGTGGAAAAATCCCTGCTCAAGCTGCGTATCGGCCGGCTGGCCGCCGACGACCTCAACCGGGTGCGGGCGACGTGGAACGAACAATTCCGGCTGTGATGAATTCCGCCGCGACTGGGAACCAACTGCGCGTTGGAACCAATTGCGCGCTTGACCCGCCACGGCCAGCGCGCCGAACCTGCGTCCAGCTTAGCGGCAGCCGGGCCGGAGCGCGATGATGATTCAGGCGGAATTCCGCCTTTATAATAAGTGGACATCCTTTAAGCAGCATGTTGGGAGCAAGGAGATAAAATGGAAAAACCAGGATGGTTCAAAATCATGCACAAATGGCAAGTAAAGAAGGACTTGGGGGTTGTTGGCGTGACTGTCCCTTTTCTCGTTGGCGCTTTGGCCCACGGAAAAGAAGGACAGTCACCCACTGTTGATGATGCGCGCGCCCTTTTTAATGCCATCGTTCAGCGGCCGGTCGCTGGATTCGTTACGGAAGCAAGCTGGTGCGACGAAATTGGCGCACCGGTGCTTCAGGTGGTACGGGCGGACTCCGCGCAACGCATGGACAAAGGCAGAGCAGATTATAACGCCAGTGCGCCTCTCGTTTTTGGAAGCAACCTCATCACGAAATGGCAATCAACCGATCTCACGACCTTAATCGACAAGCTCATTGAGGACGCACGAGCACCAATCGCGAGACAAGCATTCTCTAGAAACAAGAACACGATGACGGGTCAATACGAGTATGGGGACTTCCTGCCGGGCGAAATCTCTTTCATCAGGGAGACGCTCAAATGAGGTGCTCCCAACAAGCCGCGTGGACGGTACGCGGTATACCGCGTACGTCACGCGCGACGTTGGAGCAGCAGTAATATGAAGATTATCATTGTCCCAATACTGATGGCATTGCTGACTTCATCTTGCATGACGCCGCGGTCTGATTTGCTAATGCGCGGATCTCTCGTTGGCAATATATACAGCAATGCTTATTGGGGCTTCACACTCCGTGTCCCCGACGGTTGGAATGTGATAGCCCGGTCAAAGGATGAGAAACAATTCGCGGCAGAATTCAAACATCATTGTTTATCCCAGCAACTGCTTACATGCTACATAAAAGACGGAAAGACGCGTGCAGTTCTTCAATGCCTCGCCAGTACAAGTGCATCACCAGCGGAGTGCCTGAGCAATGCGGTTGATGGAACTTTCAGCCATGTTAAAATGACTGTTGATGTCAATGTGCATAAGATCAAGCTCGACGGCAATTCTGTCAGCCATTGCCGCTTAATTAGAAATAATGACGATGGAAACTTTTCACAGGATTTATTTGCGGCAGATTTCAACGGAGATACAATCGTTATCATCCTGTCCCAAGACCTTGCTTTGCAGACAATCGTGCCCATTAAGTTTATAGATGTTTATTTCAAGAGGAAACTCCAACCAACCGCCGGACTTTATTCGTCTGAAGACGGGCGAAAAAGTCAGTGGTAACGTTCGGTCTCAGCAAGGATGAAGGAAATCAGCGCGACAAACGCAGTGATGGCCGGATTCTGTCGTACGAAAATTGAAATAGCCCGGAGAGGATCAGCCGACCAGCCATGCGGCAGATGATGAACATGAAGCCGACGGTTGTTGTTGACCTGCTTATGGTC
>CAIQIC010000156.1 GCA_903871765.1 uncultured Lentisphaerota bacterium | reverse complement strand
GGTCTGCGTGAGCAACGTCGGCCCGTCCGGTTGCGCGGTCGCCTGAAATTCCAGCCACGCCCGACCCGGGACGCGCATCTCCGCGCGCAGCCGGATGAGTCGTCCCGGCTCGACCGCCTCGACGCGCCAGAAATCCAGCGCATCGCCCACCCGCAGATCCTCCGGATCGCGCCGCCCGCGCCGCATCCCCACCCCGCCGCACAAGCGGTCGATCATCCCGCGGAATTTCCAGGTCCAGTCCAGATAGAGCCAGCCGCGATCTCCGCCGAGGCGGGCAAAACTCCGATACACCGCCGCGGCCGGGGCGGCCACCGTGCGCCGCCGCCGCTCGATGATCATGCCCTCGCCAGTGAGGAGAGCCACCGGTGTCTTTTGCCCCTGGCTGGAAGTCAACGCATCGCTCCAGGCCGTTTCGACTCCGTGCGACTCAATCTTTGCCAGCGCCAGCCGCACGGAGGTTTCGTAGTCGAGCAACTCGATCGCAGGAAAGAGCCGCCGGGCCGTGTCGTCGCGCACGACGACTTCGCTGCCTAGGCCTTTGATGAGAGGCCGTGCAATAGTAGCGGGGATGGGAGTGATCAGGTGCACCCAGTAGGACGACAGCCGCGGTGTGAGCACCGGCACGGAAATCAGCAGCCGCCGCAGCCCTCTCGCCTTGGCGTAACCAATCATCATGCCGGCGTAGGTCAGCACGTCCTGCCCGCCGATCTCCAGCACACGCCCTGCGCTGTCTGGGGAATCGAGCGCGGCCACGAGGTAGTCGAGCACGTTGCGGATGGCGATCGGCTGCACGCGAGTGAACACCCAGCGCGGGCAGATCATCACCGGGAGGCGTTCCGTGAGATAGCGGATCATCTCGAATGACAGGCTCCCGGACCCGACGATGACCGCGGCGCGGAATTCGGTCACGGGCACGCCCGCTTCACGCAGGGCCGCGCCGGTTTCCTGCCGTGAACGCAGGTGGGGCGACAGACTTGTTTGCGGGTCCCCCAAGCCGCCGAGATAGAAGATCCGCTGCACTCCGGCGGCTTTGGCCGCACCGGCGCAGTTGCGTGCCGCAGCCAAATCCCGCTCCGAGAAATCGTTCCCGCCACCCATGCTATGGATGAGATAATAGACTGCTTCCACCCCTCGCATTGCGTCCGCGAGTGACTGCGGCCGCAGTACATCACCTGAGACCACTTCCACTTGCGGCAGCCACGTACGGCCCTGCAAACGTGCCGAATCACGCACGAGGCAACGCACCCGGTGCCCCGCCTCCAACAGTCGGGGCACGAGCCTCCCGCCGACGTAGCCGGTTGCTCCAGTGACCAGGATCAATTTGCGATCAGCCATGAGAATCACTCCGTGGAACCAAGGTAACGCTGTAGGCGGGCCACAGCCAGCTCCTTGGCCTTCGCCTCCACTTCGACCGTGAGGGTCAGTCCCCGCCAGGCGGTGGGGAAGTCCATGGGATCGATGTAGTCGTGGTGACGCTCCGGCTTTGGTCCTTGCCAACCGTCGAGCGGACTGGAGATGTGGAATAGCGGCTCGCGGTTCCATGTCGCGCGGGCAGCGGTAGTCGCCTGCTTCACGGTCAGATCATCCGGGCAACACCGGTGATGGTGCGCGTCGTAGACCAGCGGGACGCCTTCGGCGTGGCAGAGCGGCAACAAGTCGGCGGGCGTGAACGTCTTGTCGTCATTCTCCACTGTCAGACGCGAGCGGACGCGGAGTGACAGGCGGCCCAGGTTGCGCCGGAAACGTTCTAGCGCCGCGGGCTTGTCGCCGTAACCCCCGCCGCCGTGAATGTTCACCGTGTCGGCGTTGGTCCATTCCGCGAGCTCTGCCTGAGATTCGAGGTCGGCGATGGATCGGGAAACGATGCCGTCGTCCGGGGAATTGAGCACCACGAACTGGTCGGGATGAAAACCGGTGCGGATGCCCTGCAGATGGGCGTATTCGCCGCAGTGGCGGAATTGCGCAACAATGGCTTCTGCG
>CAIQIC010000155.1 GCA_903871765.1 uncultured Lentisphaerota bacterium | reverse complement strand
TTGTCGGAGCCTTTTTGACAACCGTGTTTGTTTGAAACGGCGATAATTCTTTGGGCCTGCCACCGACCGGCACCATGTAGTGCCGGCGGTGGTAAGCTTTGACTTTCAGCGTACATTCCTTGCCCGGTACAACCGCGCTACTGATATCCACTTCAAAAGGCGTCATGGAACCGACATGCGACCCCATGAGCTTGTCATTCACCAACACATCGGCACCGTAGTTGACCGCGCCAAACGAGATCCTGGTGACCTGGCCGGCGACGATCTTGGGCACCAGAATTTTCCGCTCGTAAACGACATAATCCACCACGCCGGTCATGGTGTCGATCCGCGGCTCCTGCCAGTCGGAGTTCCAGCCGCCACCAGGCACCTTGATCGGCCGGGCTGTTCCGCCGTCGGCGCTGAGCGTCCAACCAGTGCCGGTGGCGCCTCCAGCGGTACCGGAGGCCAGGTCAATCTCCGCCAGCGCGCCGTGCGACTTCTCTCCCCCATCAACCGCGATGGCTGCGCCCGCCACAAGCCATGCACCTATCGTCATCAAAGCCATCGTCTTCCGCATAGAATCTCCTCTCTTGTCTCTCAACACATCCTTCGGTATGTGGATTACGGGGTTCTCCCTGGTTGAATCTTACCGTTGGCATCAACATGGATGGGGAGTATCGCGGGCCGCTCACGGAAGGGCGCCTGCGGATCGTTGCCGAAGAAGGTGGACCACCAGTTGCCTTGCGCATCCTTGAACAGCGTGTTGTGGCCGCCGTGCTGGATGGCAAGGTAGGTGTTGCCGTATGGGCCGTAGATCGAGTCGGCGCTGGCGGACATGCAATCGTAATGAGTTTGCGGCGTGTCGTCCGTGTTCAATGTGGCACAGATGAGATGATAGCGACCGTTAATCTTGGTCAGGAACGCGCCTTCGTAGCCGACCTGCCCCGCGTTGACGGGCTCGAGCGGACCGCCACGCGTATTTCGTCCTGGTTTAGCGTCGATGCCGGCAGGCGTGAGAGTCAGCGGTTTCTCGGCGAGGCCGCTCATGTCGTCCTTGAGGCGCGCGATGGTGCCATTCTGCCAGACGAAATAGACTTTCCCGTCATCGTCAGCGAACAGTGATGCGTCGATCCCATCGGTCAGCGGGCCATCGGATTTGACGTCTTCGTAGGGACCCTCGGCCTTGCCGGTCTTGCTGCGGAGGAGGCCGGTGCCGCCGTAGTTGACGGAGTAAGCGAGCCAGAACGTGTTTTTGAAGTAATGAATCTCAGGTGCCCAGATGGCACGTTGTTTGCCGTTGCCTTTCTGCCAGGTGGCGTTCTTCTCGAAACTCCAGACGAGGCCCAGCGGTTCCCACGTCTTGAGGTCCTTGGATTTCCAGACGCGGATGCCGTCGTTGGTTTCCCACCACGTCGGATGGCCGGTGGTGCCGGTCAGGTAATAGGTTTTGTCTGGCCCGAGACAGATGCAGGTGTCGCGTACCGGATAGTCGAACAGCGGTTTGATATCAGGTAATTCCGCCGCCAAATCAGTGGTCAGGGCGGCATACCAAGCCTGGGCCATTTTCAGGGAACCTGCAACATTGGGGTGAACGTTGTCTCCGAGATCAGTGATATCCAGTGCAGCCATCGAGACGTAAATCACCTGGTGTCCTTTGGCTTTGTGATCAGCCACAATGTCCGGAATGAGCTTATTGAACTCCGTTATTTTGGCCATGGCCGGACCTGTCTGGGGAGTCACTGACGCAAGATACAGTTTTACTTTCGGATCGAGCGTGAAGATGGCGGTGACCAAGTTTTCCATCCGTGTTTTCAATTCCGGCACCGTGGCACCGCCAATATCATTGGCCCCGATCGCCAACAGAATGCGGTCAGGCGGGTTGGCGGCAAAGAACTGCTTCAGGTTATCGCGTATCCAGTCCATACCCATGCTGCTGTGGCCTTGATGGTGCTCCTGTCCGTCGGCTGTAAGGGCAGCAGTCGGGTTTTCAGTAAGAGAACCCACGAAGCTGAAAGAATAACCTTCTTTCTTCAGCATGGAAAACAACGGATCGCGATAAGCGCCTGCAGGCGCGCCTTTGGTAATAGAATCGCCGAGCGGCATAATCTTGCCTAATTTCATGCACGGTGGAGCTGCCAGAAAGGCCTCGCGTTCCAATGCTCGGAATGCAGCCTCGTCCAGCTTCTCTTCCAGATCGTCCAACCGTTTCAGAAACTCCGGCCCGCGCGTGTATTGACCCGGGAATTTCCGGCTGAGGCCCTCTATAACCAGTCGCAGAGCCTCGGGGTTAATGCTGGCCGGCCACGTCGGCGCGTCAGTGAATTTAAAAGAGAATCCGCAACCGGCGGAGTAGTTGTAAACTTTGACCAGCAACCGGTTATCGCCGGGCTGAATATTAAGAACCATATTGGTCGGACTCCCCGAAGGGTTCGAGGCCATTTTCCGGCCATTCAACCAAACTTCAATGCCATCGTCATACGTCATGTGGACGGCCGCCTTCGCTGCGGACCTGGACGAGATGACGCGGTAGAGATACGTCGAAGAAGAATCAACAGAGGGAACTCCAAGCCCCGCACCATCCGGCCACTCCCTGTGCATAGTCCAGACCGGCTGCCCCCTTTCATTCTTCGCATTGAGATCCACGCCCTGTTCGGGAAACAGAGAATCGCTGAAGGCTTTCACCTTCATCGGCACCGTCATGTACCAGACGGGAGATTCCCTGTTGAAAATGCCTCCAATGCCAGTCGACACCGACAACAGGCCAATCATTGCGATTAAATGCTTCTTCATGGTTATCTTCATTTATCCTCCTTCTTAGTCATATATTTTTCATGGGACAGCTTTGATTTCGATCGCGCGTTTATAGGATGACTTGAAACTGTGCTTGCCGGATCTCACATGTTTTGTCGCATCTGGCAGAATCACGTCAGCCTTGGTCCCGTCGGGAATAATGACATCCAGTTGTATCGTATCGTTTGTCCATGTCCAAGATACATTAACATCGCCATGCGGTGTCGGCACGACACCCCTGGCCCACGTCAGATCGCAGATCGACGGACGGATAGCCATCGTTTTGAATCCCGGAGATATCGGGGTAACACCCAGAACGCGGGCCGACATCTGCACCAAAGGTGTCGAACACCAGCCGTGGCTTATATCGCCGTCGGTCCACCTTTCGGGGAAGGATTGCGTCTCTAGATTGGG
Source organism: uncultured Lentisphaerota bacterium (assembly GCA_903871765.1). Lineage (GTDB taxonomy): Bacteria > Verrucomicrobiota > Kiritimatiellia > CAIQIC01 > CAIQIC01 > CAIQIC01. Next base: position 8,685 of record CAIQIC010000155.1, on the reverse strand, counting down.
CCGCCAGCGCCGCATCTGCTTTGTGCCATATTGGTCAAAGAGACCGGCGTGGTCAATCGCCTGAAACACCCAATGCATGAAATAGGGCGAAGGATTGATGGTTTTCTCAGAGAGCGCCTTTTCCACAATTGCAGTTTGCCGTTCCTTCGGAGCAAGATCGTAGAGCACCGCGAGCATGTTCACATGCGGGCTGAACGTCTCGATATCCTTGTCTTCCGGCACCCAGTCGCGTCGCTTCTGCACCGATGTCTTATCCCGCAGGATCGGATCCTCCTTGTCTGCCGGCAACCACTGGTCTCGCTTTACCGATGACTGGAACGGCTTGCCGTCACGATACAATCCTTTCGCGTCATTCCACAGCTCGCGGTTAAATGCTTCGGCAATTTCGCGGCGCAGTTGTGCGTATTTCGCCACACGATCCTTGTCGCCCGTCAACTCCGCCACGCGGGATGCCATCTCCATGCCGTGATAATAGAACGCGGTGAGATAGCCCTGGCCGATTACCGCAGGGGGGTGATGGCCGTCGAAACCCTCTATTTTCACCCAATCCATGAACATGTAACTTTGCGCTTCGGAGAGGATGCCGTTCTTGCCGCGCCACGATGCATAGGTGTCCATCAACTCATGCACGTACGGCGCCATCTCCTCCACCAGCGTCTTGTCGCCGGTGTAATCGTAGTAATCCATCAACATCTGGAGCCAACTAATCGAGTAACTGGTGTGGAAGTTGAGGTATTTATCATTCTTCAGGATCCAGGCGAACTTGCGTACATCCTGGCGGGCCAGCCACGGTTGATGGAACGCATAATGAGCCACCATGGCCTCGACGGCATAATCGCCAAAGTCGCCGAGCGGTTCCTGATGGTTGGGCGAATCGAGGTGATGCGTCTGCATGCAGATCTGCACCGGCCACCTCGATATCTTCCAGATCCGGTTCAACGTCTCGTCACTGCACTCGAACGCACCGCGATATTCAACAGATTGCGACGTAAACACTGCACCCGCATCCAGTATCTCTACCGGCTCGGTGACATTCTTGATTTCAACGGTAAACGCCGGCACGACTTCACTCATGAATGGAAACTCCAACGTCTGCTCGCCGCCACCCAGTTTGAACGACGCCTGCCGATGCGCATTGATGGTCAGCGTTGCCTCTTTGCCTCCCTTCACCTTCACGAAGGGATACGCGCTCAATACCCGGTCGAACACGACCCTGAAACTGCCTTCTTTCGTAAACACTTTATTTTCCGGCAATCTTTCAACGCGCGTCACCGGATATCGCACCTCCATCAACGGTGGCATCTCGCTGGCGCACAACTCCGACCAATAATCACCGGCAGGAATACTGGACAGCCACTGCGCACCGTTGAAACCGGTAAGACGCCAGCCGGCCGGCTCCTTGCCGGCATCATACATGGCGGGCTTGGGATAGTGGAGGGCCGGAGTGCCACGCCAGGTCGCATCGCTCTTCAGTGTCAACTTGGCCGCGCCGGGCAGTGTCAACTCGGCCTCAAAGAGCAGACCGGGGTGTCCGCGGGTGACTGTTTCGTTGATCGGCCACTCACGGAAGACCTCGGCGGCAATCACGTTGACCCCCTTGCGGAAGTACGGAGTGAGGTCGCGCGCATCGTAGAACCATTTGCCGGTGGAGATATCGAAGACGACGTCCCTGCCGATATCCACTGGTCCACGGGAGACGAGCCTGCCGTTGACCCACAGGCGGTATTTCATGTCGGCACTGATCCAGGCCATGACCTGATCCGGCGCCGCTGCGAGTGTGATCTCTTTGCGGAAGCATGCGACAGCATCGACCTTCGCCTCGGCAGGCAGCCAGATCCACTGCGCCTGCCACGGCGTCGGCTTCTTGCAAAGATTAACAAAGGTGTAACCGGGCGCCTGAACTCCCTCTTTGCCGGCAGTCACTGTCATTCCCGGGTACGTGATAGGCCCGCATGGATCCACAGCCGTCTCGGCGCCATGCGCGAACAGCGGTGCCAGCAGCAGGGCGGCGAGCGTGATGGTTGTTAGTTTGTGCATTTTGTATTTCTCCATTGACGCGGGCTACTTGCTAACCGGTGTGAGCTTGACCTCGCTGAGGTTCATCACCGCCGGGCCTGACATTTTTGTCGCCTTGATCGTGACGACAGCCTCGCCGGATTTCGCGATCTTGATCTCACCCAGGGCAAGCGTCTTGAAATCGTCGAAACTGCCCGTCGATTCAGTATGCCCGGAAACCATTTGATCGCCGACAGTGACATCAAACTCGCTCCCTGCACAATCAGTGGCACAAGCATAGGTCAGGGCGACATTGAACACACCCGCCGGGGCATCGACAGCCCAGGAAATCTTCACGCCTTTGGCAGTCCATGTGCCGATGTTCTTCACGGATTTGGATTCCTGGAGAGACGCACCTCCTTCGATATCGGCGCTTGCAGCGGCCAGCAACAACGACGGCGCATCCGGCCGGGCGCATTCGACCAACAGCCGCTCCTTGGTTTGTTCGGCAATCCGGCGCTGATAGCCCGCATCGGTAGAGGCCCAGCCTTCCACGGTCGCGCGGGCGTTGCGAATGGCGGGAGCGGCCGCAGGCGGCATGCTCAGACTGTAAGTGCCGGCCTTGAGATCTAAATCAATGCGGGCTGCCTCGTTCCGCAAGGTCTGCGCATCGGCGACGACCGCGACGAGAAGTGGCGTGGCGATGACGATGAAGCAGGTCAAATGGTGTCGAACAAACATATTATGGACCGTTTCCGTAACTTTTTTGATCATTTCACTCCGAAAACCGTAACGCGCTTGAGCACCAGCGGCCTGGGGGATTCGCCTCGCGTTTCCAGCTTGATGAACCTCGCCTTACGCCCCGATTTCACGGAGCCGCCAGACGACTGTGTCACCCGCGCAATCCACGTCGTAACCCAGCTCTTCGCCTGCCAGACTTCCTCCCACTTCTCGCCGTCCCCGGAGATGGACATGATGAGACTTTTGGTCCGCTCTTGCTCGCCATCGCGGTTCTCTATCTCGACGGTGCGCACCGTCCTCACGGCTCCGAGATCGATCTTCGCCCATGGATTCTTTTCGTTGTCGGTATGGAACGCAAATGGAACTTTATCGCCCGAAAAGAGCCGCGGATGGTTTGTCGGATTATCATGTCCACACGTTGAGCTGATCTCCAGCTTCGCATTCTCGCTGAGAACAACACCCGGGTCGAATGCCGGCCCTACCTTCAACGCGATCACGGTGTCCACCGCGTCCCATTTAACATCTTCCGGCAGCGACAGCTCAAGAGCCTCTTCCGACTGTTTGACTTTCACTTCTTTGCCGCCGATCAAGAGCGAAGCTGCAAGAAGCTTACGGCTGTCATTCAACGGTGGCAGGAGGATCGTCTGTCCAGCGGGGGGAATCATAACGTGTACGTAGACGGTCTTGCCATCGGCTGAATCGGTGGCAACGACTTCCCATGGATTGCTCTTCTGCTCGATCTGGATGATCTTGCTGGGCCTGGTATTGAGAAGCGACATCTTTCTCTCGCGCCAGAGTTTTCCGAAATCATCCATCATCTGCTTCACCGGTGGAGCATAAGCGTCGGCGTAGGGCGTCAGTGCAACGTGGACCCCGCCTTTCTGCCCCGGAGTGCCGGCGCAGCGGACCACGCCGCGGAATACCTCCGGAGCCGGGATCTGCACTTTTTTACCCAGGAACCAGGCGTTGTCCGTAGGCAGGATGCAGCACTGGTCCTTTTCGCCGTGACTGGGATCACCACCCTCGCAGGCCGGCCACGCGCTTTCCAGCGACAGCCCGGCCGGGACATACGCGCCCGCGTTCTGCCAGATCACCGCATCCGGATTGCCGGCCCGCAAGGCCACGGCCAGCCGTCCGGCATCAGGAAATACCTTGCCCGAATGCTGATCGATCCAGTAGCCGGCGACCCGTTTCCCGTAGCGCAGGCTGATTTCCTTGAACAGCCCCAGCAGGAAATCATCCCATTTCGGGTTGGGCCACTGCCCAAGCTTCGGACCAGGCAAGCCATCAACCTCCGGACCCCAGCCGAACAGCGCCCGCTCTTCCCCCGACAGGTCGTGCTGGTCGGTGGGATGGACGTAGAGGCACAGCGCGATGCCGCGCTTGTTCAGTTCGTCAGCCACTTCGCCAATCAGGTCGCGTTTCGCTTGATGTTTGGACAAGCCGGCGTCGACCATGACCTTGCTCGGCGCCAGCAGGTACATCGCCGCATGAAACGAGGTTAGGGTCACATATTGCGCGCCCATGCCCTCGACCGCATCGGCAAAGGCCTTGACGTCGAAGGCGTCGGCCTTCGCATCCAGGTCCCAGACCGCCGGCTGGGGCTTCCCTCCTGGCGAAAGATGGGCATACTCCACGGTGTAGTGGACGAAAATGCCAAACTTCGCGTTTGTGATGAACTCCTTCCCCAGCTCCTGGGAACGGGTGGTGTCTGTCTTGGGTTCAGCGCCCAGGATGGTTGTCGCAGTGATCAGCGCGGCGAGGCCGGCAATCAGGTTGTGTTTCATGGTGTTTCTCCTTTTCATTTGTTTCTCCTTTGCTATTTTCTTTCGTTTATTTTGACCACGTCTTTCGCCCGAGATTTCGGTGTGACCTTCAGTTGCTCCAATTTGCCGGCCTTATAAACACCCTCCACGGTGGTGTTGTACGGCGCATGAAGCTTGAACGACACATCCCAGTTCTTTGGCCAGGCTGGTAAAACGAAAAGCCTCCTCCCATCAGATTGGAGCAGCATGAACTGCAGTGTGGTCAGGATGTTGGCACCGTGGTCCTGATCGGGGATCCAATCAAAACCCGAAAACATCGCGGGGAAGCGATATGGGCGATTGATCCTGGCACGAAGGGCGACCTGTCGGCCGGCCTCATCGCCGAGGCCGAGGCAAGCGGCCTGGATGCTGTCCTGGCACCAGCCGTAGTTGATGCGGGAGTAGCGCTTGCCGTAAGTCGCGCGGGCCATGTCGAGGTCAGGCTTGCCCACACCAAAGAGCCGGTATGGAAACACGGCATAGAGTTCCGGATTCTCGGATGCCTGGACTGACCCTTTGGCTGAGGCGAGCAGCAGTTTCACCCCATCTACCTCGGCGACAGGTACCGGCGGGAGTTCCTGGAGGATCCGCGCCCAGCGTGTCCGCTGCGCCTCAGTGGTGGTGCTCTTCGGCAGGGCCAGCAGACGCGGCAGAATGAAGTGCAACCCGGCGACATCCGGCATGGGATTGGTTGTCAGCGCGGCCTCCAGCGCCTGGGCGGGATACACGATGATCTTCCCGTTAGAGTCGCGTTTCGGCCAATATTGGTCAAAGAAGGCGATGATCGGATCAGCCAGCGGCACGAGCGTGTTGCGGGCAAAATTGTCGTCCTGCGTGAAGTCATAGCGGTCGAGCATGAAGGCCGTCAGTTCCATGCCGCCGCAAAAATAGTGACCGATGCACGCACTGCCCGGCTCCGGCCCGGCATTTCCCCAGCCCCAGTCCCTGTTGTTAGGCATACCCCAGAAATTCATGGTCTCCTGAAAGGATGCGGCGCCCTCGAATTTGTAATAGGCCTGCATTCGGGCTTTACTCAATGGCAGCGCCTTGAGGTACATGCGGAACCAGGGCTCCATCATCTCGAAATCGCCGGCGGCCAGCATCGGCCAATAGGATAGCCGCGTGTTTTGGAACCAGTAGCTGCCACTCCAACACCGCCAATCCGGATCACCGTCGGCCGTTTCGGGTGGCGCGCCGGGATTCTTTTCCACCGTGAAGATCGAGCCGTTGAATTTAATCGGCGAACCGCCGCGGCCGGAACAGGCATTCATAAACCGTTGCAACACGTAACCGCTCGTCACTTCCGAGGGCGGCGCCGTTTCGGCATCGCGCTTAGCGACGACTTTTCCATCCACATAGATGATCCACCCTCCGGATTTGGGCCGGTCGAGCGTCACCGCGACGTGCTGCCACTGGCCGGGTTTCAGGCAATTGTTGGCCAACAATTGCTCCGGCCCGATAATCAAGCGCAGCGACCCTCCGTTCACATCCAGGAGAAATCCGTCAGCGTGCCCCGGCGTGCATTTGTCGAAGATCCGTCCGCTTTCTCCCGGTGCAGGCTTGACCCACGCTTCCATGGTGAGACCGTTCGGCCATGTCCGGTTGGCCGGCGCCACATCCTGTGGAAGTTTACCAGGCTGCGTCGGCGGCTTGCGGTCCGCCAGTTCCACAGGGCTTAAGGCACGGTCATGAATTGCCGCCGCCGCCATCTCGCCACGGAAACGGGTCTCACCCTTGGAATCAGCGCCCAGAGTCACCGGATGTGCATTGACCGGGATCGCGGAGCCGGCATCCTCTTCGGCAAACACCCAGCTTCGATTCCAAAACGCCTGCCACCACCGCGAAGACATTATCACCGGCCTTCAAGAATGCCGTGAGATCAGCCTTTTCGGGAGCGTTCCAACTGAAGCCTTTGAGCACTTCCTTCCCATTGACGAACAACACGAAGTCATTGTCAGCGCACATCATCACCGAGGCACGCCGGAGGGCGCTATCCGTCGGCAGTTTCAGGCGGGCACGGAAATAGGCCGGGGTCGCCGGCATCTCAACATTTTTTCCGGCAGGCGGAAACCAGATCCAGGCGCAGCGGTCGATGCCGAGCGTCCCGAAAATCCAGGGGTCCTGCTTGATCCACTTCGCCTGCCAATCATCGGCATGGAACAGGCCCATGGACCAGTGGGCAGGGGAGCTCCAGATAGAGGGTGTAAGGCATTCGCTTCGCTCCCCAGGGTTCAGGGGTGAAACCACTCGATCTGCTGATCGTTCAGGGCGTAAAGCATTCGCTTCGCTTCCCGGTGTCTTGGCATTGCCTTTCGCGTTATGAGATTCAGGATTGCCAGTAGCAGATGTAGCGTTCCGCGGCTGTGAATCGGCCCTGAACCCTGAACCCTGAATCCTGAACCCTGAAGATCCCGTCCATACCCTCACCTTCCAGAAGCACTGCTGTCGGCTTGCCAGCGGTGTGCCGCCATACTCCACCTGGATGCTTTGGTCCGACGCCACCTTGCCGCTGTCCCAAAGGTCGCCCCGGTCTTTGGCTAACAACTCCGGTGACGACGCGACCAGCACCTGATAGGCAGTTTGTTTCTGACCACGGGGGATTTCCGATTGAGGATTTTTGATTTTTGATTTTTGATTTTCAATTACCCAGCTCAGCCGCGGCTTGGCGGCATCGATGCCGAGCGGGTTGTCGCGGTATTCGCAGCGCAGGCCGGTGACATCAGCGGAGCGCGCGGCCGGGAGGCAGGAGAGCATGGCCGTGGCGGCTATCAGGCAGGCCTCAAAATGGCGGGTAGTGTGATGTTTCATGTTTGAGCGCCTTCCTGCAAATGGTGAATGCGCGGGTTGGATTGATGATGAAAAATTGGTGATTGGTGAGGGCAAGGGCGGAGCACAGCCGTCCCGGCAGTGAGGGTAGACAGGCGTTCTCGCCTGTCGTTGCTTTGGTGCCTGGTATGCACTGATGCCATCACATCCCTCCAACAGGCGGGACACCGGTTGGCCGAAACAGCCGGGACGGCTGTTTTCCTGTTCATGCGAATTCCAATTTCGAGTTGATGGTTTCCTTGGCTTTCAAGGTCACTTCCTTGGCCAGCGTCAAGGCCACCCGTTGGCCGGTTTGGACGGCTTGCGCCGTGATCCGCCGCGAGCCGAGCGAGACGGTCGAAGCTTTCAAGGCAGTGCCCGGAGGTAGCTCGAACGCCAGGGTTTTCAGCCGCAGCCCGCCCCATTTAACTTCAATGCGGTTGATTTGCGCCTTGCCATTCCGGCTCTGGCTGAGGCTGCCCCAGCCTTCGGCGCTGGTGAAGGCCGCTTTGAAATTCTCCGGTGTCAGCCTGGGCGCGAAGCCGAGGTGCTGCTTCGGTCCGTGGTATTCGAAGCCGCACGCCGCGATGAACACGCCATAACTGGCCATGCTGCGGGCGTAGTGGTCGCCGCACTCGATTTCATTCCACGGGTTGCGCTTGGACGCGTGGTAGCGGTCATGGACGGCACGGGTGACGGCCAGGCCTTCCTGGACGAGGCCTTCCCAAAGCATATGTCCAGCCGCCTGGTATTCGAAGCCGTTCATGCACTCGTTGAAATAGCCCGCGCAATAGGAATTGGCGTTTTTGCCGATGGCGTCGGCGAAGCTCCAATCCTTGCGCGGGAACGTGCACATCAGCAAGCCGGCCTCCCCCGCCATCGCATACCAGCGGCCGGCCCCGTTCACCGCGCGATACGGTCCGACATCCGGCGAAAAGTTATAGCGCCACAGCGACTGCAGCGCCGCGCGGGTCTCCTTCTGCGGCAACACACGGCCCAGGCCGACTTGAAACGCCCAGCCCTGACCCATGACTTGGTCAATCTCGCAGCCGGTGCCGGAATTGATGGCAGTCACGTGTTTGGGGTCGATCAGGTTGATGAAATACTCGCCATCGAAAAGCCGCTTCACCATGTTCTGGCTGCCCACGTCGGCAATCGCACGGCATTCGGCGGCAAATGACCGATCTTCCATTTCAGCAGCCATTACCGCGACCGCCCGCAGGCTGGCCAGATACAATCCGCTCAACCACGCGACCGGTCCATACCACGCGGCGTCGAGAGTGTTGTGTTGCGCCCCTTCGAGGATGCCGTCGGCATTCCCATCCTGGCTGATGAGCCA
>CAIQIC010000154.1 GCA_903871765.1 uncultured Lentisphaerota bacterium | reverse complement strand
CACGGCGACCGTAGCTCAGTTGGTTAGAGCACCAGATTGTGGATCTGGGTGTCGCGGGTTCGATCCCCGTCGGTCGCCCCATTTTCGATTGCGGAGGCGGAATCAGGTTCTCGGGGTCTGGTGCGAGACGGCGGAGAATCCTCACGAATCTGGGCAGGATTGGCATACAGGTTGGACGCCAGTTCCTGTTTCGCCTTCAACGACATCGCTGCCTTTTATCAACAGCCTGTTAGAGAACCCAACTCACGACTTCTTGTGAAAGTCGAGGTAGGCGAGATTGATGTTTCCCCTGTCCATAATATGTACGGTTAGGACGCTCTTTCCGGCTGGAAGCACGATCTCTGTGACCTGCGAGAGATTCCAGTGGTGCCAATTGCGCCAGAGAATCCTTTCCGCGGGGTCAAAGGTCGAAGCGATCTGAACAGTGGGTACGAGGGGCCGAAAGTTCAAATCGAGGGCAATCGTGGCGCCACGATTCGATGTATAAAGAATGTCGAAAAAGTAAGTCCCGGCTTCCGCGACTTCAACCGTCAGATTGAACCATTCGCCGGACTCGGTCCAGCCGACGTAAAGAAGGCCATCGGGCGGCTGCACCCGGTTGAAAGGATTTTGGTCAATGTTCTCGCGGTACTTTGTATAAGAGGTGTCCACTCCCTCGTCCTTGCGGAATTCGTTGAGATAGGCGCCGTTCAAAGGATTCAGATGACCGCTGCCCCGGTTTTCGGGATCGATGTCGTGATAGGCAACCCCTTCGCCGCCCAGATCGTAATAGGCGCACATGATGCGGCCGGGGATCTTCTGCGCACCATCGTTATAGCGCGAATCGTGGAATGGAGTGCCACGGTAATCCTTCGGAATTTCCGCCGAGCAGGTGAACACCGCCGCGAACAGCGCGGCCAAGACGGGGCAAGGGCGAGATTTCATCGGGCTACGAGGGCACCGCGACCGTAAGACCAGGCAACGGTTTGGCGATTCCTAAAGCGAACTGACGGCTATGCTGCGGAGGAAAAAGTTCTCCGTGGATCTGGGTGTCGCGGGTTCGATCCCCGTCGGTCGCCCCATTTTTCCGATGACGGAAGGGAAATCAGGTTCTGGGGATCTGGTGTGCGGCGGAAGAGAATCCCCACGAACCTGAGCAGGATTGGCATGCGGGTTGGCATAAACGGTTGAACCACGCGAAGGAACGGGGTACACGCACTGTTAGACATCAGGAGGGTATATGACACCGGAAGAACTCGACGACTTACGGAACGACCCGGACAATCGAAAGTGGGGCGTCTATTACTGCAAAGAAGATCCCCGAGTTATCGTACCGAGGCATTGGAAGGGGATGGGCTGGACAATCAACGCAGCCCGTCCGAGCGCGATTCCGGTACTGTTGTTTATGTTTATTCTTGTGGTCGTCCCCGCGAAGGTGGTGAGGGTATATGGAGGTGGGACTGTTGACAGCCTTTTTGCCGCTGCGGCGGGCATCACTGTCGTGTGCTTGCTGTCTGCCTATTTATCTTCAAGCACGCGATGGAGTCGCTGACGCCTCCCCCAACTCAGGTTGGCATAAGTCCGAACACCACCGTCCAACTCAGTCGCCAAACGCGGACGCAACCAGACGGCCATTACAGGTTCGCACCAACGCTGTCAGAGCTTTTGTGGATCTGGGTGTCGCGGGTTCGTTCTGCTGGACAGCAGAACGTCAGGCGCCCCATTTTCCGATGACGGAGGACTGCGCAGGTACCGCCCGGCTTGCACCGTCCGGCTGTCCGCTTAGGCTGCCGAGACTGCATGCAGCGTTTCCGGATCGTCACTTTCAACATTGCCCACGGCCGCGGGCTGTCGCCGTTCCAGGGGTTGCACGGCCGGCAACGCTTCCAGCGCAATCTCCGCAAGATTGCCCGGCTGTTCAACGAACTCGAGCCCGACATCGTGGCCTTGCAGGAAATCGATGAAAACTCGCGCTGGAGCGGCAGCTTCAACCATCTCGATTACCTGAATGT
>CAIQIC010000153.1 GCA_903871765.1 uncultured Lentisphaerota bacterium | reverse complement strand
CCACTTGCGCAGCTTGCTGGCATACTCGGGACTGGTGCGCACGTCCGGATCGGACTGGTTGGGAGTCGGCAGATTGCCATGCTCATCCACGATCAGGAAGAGCGTGCTGCCATCCACATAGCGCAGGCCCTGCAGGTCATGCCCGTCGGTCATAACGAACAGGGCGCCGGCGTCGTAGACCTGCTTGGATTGCAGGAAGCGCGCCATCCACACACTGAAAGGCGTGGCACGGTCGGGCGTGACGGGCAGCCAGCTGCACGGGTGTTTTTCGACCTCGTTCCCGTCCGTGTCGATCAAATGCGGCAGGAAGCCGGACAGCTCACGCAGGATGGTGGAGCAGGGCATCTTGACTTCCGTCACCGTTTCGTAGGCTTCCTTCAAAACCTCGAACGGCATGAGGGAATAGCCGGTGCGTGGCTGGAGGCTGGCGTTCACGGAAATGGGGTAGTCGATGGTGCGAGGAATCAGTGTTTCGGATGTATTCGGCAGCGGTTGGATCGGCGCGCCTGGTCCAAAGGTGGCTCCCATCCATTGCGCCGGCAGGTCGGCTATGCTGTGCGCAACCGGCGGCCCTTCCGGCGTGGAAGGCGACCCAGACAGCTTGGCCAGGTCAACTCCAAACACGCCGGCTGCGCGCAGGAATAGATTTTCTCGAAGGCCCATGTTTAGCCTCGATCTGGATTAAAACAGAACGCCAAAAACGTCAATTGTGGCAGTGCAGGGAGCTCCCTGTAAAGTATTTGCCTTGATCTTGAACGTCCCGCCGGTCGTGCCGACCTTGGCGCCAACCATCGGCAGCAGAATCGTTGCCAGCGTGGCGCCGGTCAGCTCGTGGTGGACGGCATCTGCGATCACGTCCGCCCAGGCCGCCGTGGTGAAGCCGAACGAAACCGAGGCGGTCGTCAGGCTGACGGAGACGTTGCGCACGACCACCTTGGAGATCACGCAGGACTTGCCGGTCGGAACGGTGTAGAGCGTCTGGGCGGTTCCCGAGTTTAGATCCACACCGGCGTTCGTTGCCAGCAGGCTATCGCAACCGGTCTTCGCGCCAACCAGGGCAAGCTGTGCTTCCACCGTTGCCAGCGGGAGCATGGCAGCCAGGGCAGCCAGCTCTGCGTCCGTCACGAAACGCTTGTCAACCGCATCTGTAACTCCCAGGGTTGAAAGCGTCAGCCCGGTCAGGCTGATTGCATAGGGCGTGGGGACCGCTGGATCCACAACACCCAGGATCAGATAAGAGCCGTCCGTCTGCTGTTGCAGCAGCAGGTACATCTCGTTCCCGCCGGACAGATCATTGCGCAATGGAATTGCTTGTAAGCTACTCATGTTTGACTCCTTTAGACTTAGAAGAGATAACCGTAAACGTCCACGGTTAGTGTCATCGCCCCGCCCTGCTTAATGGTGTCGAGGACACTGAAGACCTGTCCAGCCGTGCCGACCAGGGCGCCGGTCATCGGCAATACTTTTTGCTGGAGGGTGGAACCGGTCAGGCCGGTATGCGTGGCGGTGGCGATCACGTCCGCAAAAGTCGGGCTGGTCCAGCCGAACGCAATGGAGGCGGTGGTCAGGTTGCCTGAGCAGTTCCGTAAAACCACGCTGGTGATAATACAGGACTTTCCAAGCGGAACCGTGTAGAGCCCGGTGGCGGCGTCAATATTCATGTCGACCGCCGGCACGGAAGCCAGCAGGGAATTGGCCCCGGCCTTAGCGCCGGCCAGGGCGATCTGGGTGGCCAGCACACCCAAAGGTGTCAGCGTCACCAGGGCGGCCAGCTGGGCGTTGGTGAGAAAACGCTTCTGCGGAGAATCACTCACGCCGGTGGTGTTGGCTGCGATCAGCCCCGGCATTTGCAAGGACAGGTAGGTGGCCTCCGGATCGCCGTGCTGCCTGACACCCTTAACCGTGAAGGTCGTGTCCGCCGCCTGCTCCAAAACCAGTTGGCGCAAAGGCCCGCCGGCTGCATCGTTGAATAATGCTACAAATTTTTTGCTCATGGATCATCCTTTCGTGATACCGAATACCAGCGCAGTGCCGGGTGCGCCGGGGACGGTGCTGACGATAAAGACACCGTAGTAAATAAACGGGGTGGCGGCTGCCGCGAAGGTGCCGTATGCGCCGGCCAGGACCGTCTGGGCCACCTGGACAATTACGGCGTCGCTGAAGTCGGCCATGTTCCCACCGCGCACATCGAAGTTAATGCTGTTGACACCGGCAGTGTTCTTGACGGTGAACGAAGCCGACAGATTGTGCGTCGTGTCGAGATCGGCGCCGGTTACCCGTGCCGGGGTGTTTGTGGAATTTTGGCCGGTGGGGGTGACGGTGGTGGCTATCCGGCCTACATTCCCAACGCTGGATGAGCCCGGCATCAGCAGGGCCGCCACGGGCAGGCCCAGGTCGGTGGAGGCCAGCCCGGATAGCGCCGCAATCTTGGCGACGTTGGTACCGGCTGCGTCCAGCAGTTTGACCTTGCCCATCTCGATATCCCCCACGTCCAGAATACAATCGACGGCCAAACGAAACAGCGGGTTGCCGTTCGCGTCAACGGTCCCGCTGTCCACCAAAATCACAGAATAAGGCACCCCGTCAATTCCCATAACACGTTGTGTTTTGTTCGGCATGAGATTTTTTCCTTTCCTAAAACAAAAGCGCCGGATAGCGACCGGCGCTCAACTCGGAAAATGGCCGCACGCGAAATGCGGGCTGCTTGACGGCCTGCCGGCGGGGCGAACCAACGCCGGCCAGAGCTGTCTTTATTATTATACACTAAAAACCATGCAAAGTAATCTGTCGCCGTCTTTTGTGGAGCGGCTTGATCTTCCCGGCCAGTTTGAGCGTGACGTAATCCATGCCCAGGCCGCGCATGGGATTGTAGTGCGGGCCGAACAGTTGCCGCGGGTTTTGTTCAAGATACTTATTCTTCAAATAGCGGCGACGATTGGACTCACGCGCTTTTTCCCGCTTCGCAATTTTGCGACAGGCCGGATGATACTTTTGGCTCCCGTGGGCATCTTCAGGAAGTGGATTGCCGCACAGGTCACAAGGGCGGGAGGTCATTGCTTGCCGCCTTTCAAACTTTCGATGTAATCATCGCCTGGATGCCAAGTTCGGCGCTCCCCACATAAGCCGCAGACCACCTCTCCGCCGTCTATCTTGGCAAAAGGGATGGCGTTGTTTGCGGGCTCATCCGGCATCAGTGCGCCTCTGAACAGCATCAGGCGCGGCACCGTATGCTCGTGATGTACCTTCTCGCGCATCACAACCCCCATGATATGACCGTTGGCGCAGACCCATCGGCCCGCCAGCGCCCTG
>CAIQIC010000152.1 GCA_903871765.1 uncultured Lentisphaerota bacterium | reverse complement strand
GAGAATCACGCCGATGACGCTCGCAGTGCCATCAAGCACCTGATGGCACTGCAACAGTTCACGAAGGTGAATGTCAGCCAGGAGGGGTTGTTCCTGAAGGCAAGCGCGGAGTTGGATCTTGATAATACCGCGTCCCGGGTCTAGGGGAGTGTAGAGAACTCAGTCTCCTTCTGAAGTAGTGCGAGTCTCGCGAGTGGCCTGACGCAATATCAGGCCACTCGTTCTGTTTCTGATAGGGACTGCACTGATGGCGGACTGCATCGGCTGACTCACCTCTCTCGGTATCTCCAGCCGGTTTGGCCGCCCAACGTGACACCTTATGGGCGTGACACAGACGAGATTGGAGGCGCAACGATTGCACGGTGATTTCTCGCTGTGCTACATTGATTCCAGCCTGTCCCGGCTTCGTGGCCATACGCAGGCGAGGGAGGATCACGTGGACGTAATTGAGGCCATCCACAGCCGGAGAAGCGTGCGCGCTTTCAGGCCGGATCCGGTGCCCAGGGAAGTCCTGCAAGCCATCATGGAGGCGGCTTTGCGGGCGCCCTCGTGGGAGAACACGCAGCCCTGGGAGTTCGCCGTGCTTGGTGGGGATGTCATGAAGAATGTGAAGGAGACACTGGCCGCGATGGGCCATGCCGGAGATAAGCCGCAGCTTGATTTCCCCTGGCCGAAGTTCACCGGGCCCTATATGGATCGCCTCAAAGTGGACGGCAGGCGCCTAGTCAGTGAACTGGGGCTCCCGAAAGGCGATCGCGATGCCATGCGATGGTGGCGGATGTCCATGAGGATGTTCTTCGATGCGCCCGACGGGGTAGTGATGTATATGGATGCCTCGCTGAGCCAGTGGTCGCTGGTGGACATGGGTATAGCGGCGGAGAACCTGATGCTGGCGGCCTGGCATCACGGCGTGGCAACCTGTGCGCTGGCGGCGGCTGTGGCCTACCCTGATGTGCTGAGGAGTCTGCTTAACCTGCCGGAATCGAAGCGGATGGTGCTGGGCATAGCCATGGGATATCCGGACCTCTCCAAGCCGGCAGCGACGTTCCGGTCCAGCCGCGAGCCGATGGAGGCTCTGGTGACCTGGCACGGCTTCGAGTAGTCAAGCGGAGGGAGGAAGCTATGTCGTGCTATTTCCGTCATCTCAAGGATGTCCTGGCTGGAGCCGGCATTGAAGTCACTCCGGCCAACAAGAAAGACGTTGACCGGGCGCTCCACGAGATCGTGGGGGTGGCCTACAAGGATTGCCCCAGCGCCTGGAAGAACCTGAAGAGCCAGATGGCGAACGAGGCCGATCGCGCTGCCGTGGTGAAGAAGCTGCGGAAGGCCTTGGCGAAGCTGGCAGCCAGCGCCTGCCCCCCATCTTAGTGGTACACCATCCCGCAGATGGATACGATCGATGTGCCGTCCTCGCTGGCCGGGCACTGGGCGTATCCGGTGACAGTGCCATCCATTCCGGCCAGCACCGCCAGCGTGACGTAGATCGGTGGTATCCCGCATATCCGCCTCTGATCTCCGTCGGTCCTGACTTCCTCCACGAAAGCTCCCGGGTCTGCCTGCTCCATGATTCTGATGAGCCGCCGGTCCTGTGCTTCGAGCTTGGCACGTGCGGCCAGGTCCAGGGGCAGGAGGTCGCCGAAGGCCGGGCCGACGTGAGCCAGGTCGGCGGCGGCGACGATGATGGTGCGACGCCCGCCGGCGATGTCTCGCAGCACCTCGATCGTGGCTGACACGGCGCGGCTTGTCGACGGGTTGACGTTCTGACGGATGAACGGCCCAAACGAGCCGCAGAGGATCGGGACTGCCCGGCAGGGTTTGTCTCTCGTCAGATAGTGTGCCCAGATCAAGGCAGCCTCGACGGAGTGTTCG
>CAIQIC010000151.1 GCA_903871765.1 uncultured Lentisphaerota bacterium | reverse complement strand
GGCAGCGTGCCGTACCGGAGCGCATCTTCCAGGTCGAAAGGTCCGGGAATCTCATCCGGTTGAAAAGGGTACAGCGTGCGGCTCAGGGCGCGTCCAGCCAGCAGATTGACCCCAGTCTGGCGGAGTTTACGCGCGCTGGATCCGCAGAGGGCAAACTTGAGCTGGCGGTTCTCAATGAAACGGTGAACCTCATTCAGCAGATCCGGCATTTTCTGTATTTCATCCACAATGACCCACGAACCGGGCGGGAGGGCTTGCACTTCAAGAGCAAAATTTCCCGGCTGGGACATGAGCCGATAGCGCTCGCGTTCATCCAAGAGGTCAATGCGTTTGGCGTCCGGGAACTGGTGTTGCAGCCAGGTGCTCTTTCCGGTTCCTCTCGGCCCAAGTAGAAAAAACGACTCCTCGGGGCATGCAAGCGCTCGTTCGTAGTACATCGTGTGCTCCTTCGGGTGAAACGATGCATTCCATACCACGCTAGGCAGAAATATGCAACCGCCAATTGCGTTTTTCCGTGTTTTATGAGTGTTACGATTGCGATCGAAGCGCCGCTCGGCGCACAGAATATTGGACAACCAAGTGATAACGAAACAAAAGGTGTCAAACGGAAATCAGGACGTGACACTTTGTATCGAGTTTGGATGACATGACAGGCTTGGGCTTCCGGTGTATATTACGGTGATTATTTTGGCCGTGGCACGCCCAGCAATTCGCAGGATGGCTTCGCTTGGAGCGGAACCGGTGACGGTTCCGGTTTTTGCCGGAATGTTGACACATTCCGCTCCGGGGAAGAATCGGTTCGATCTATCCATAATGCGAATTGTCATGGCACGCCGGTTGCTGCCAGGTATGGAGGTATATTCATGATGATGCGTCGCTTGAGCCCATGTAGCCGCATTGGCTGTGCGGTGGTCGTGTTGCTGGCGCTCGCGGGCCTGCCCGCGGGCGGCACGCCGCCCGATGCGACCAAGGATTACATTGACGCCACGTATACCTACAACCTGGGGCCGACGGGGGCGCGCGGGTGGATCTACAGCACGGGCAACGAGTGGATGTTTGTTCCGGAGGGCCTGACCAGCGAGAGCCGCCAGATCAAGGTCACCACGGTGGACGCGGGCTCGCCGGCCGCCGGCATCCTGCAAACCAACGACGTGATCCTGGGCCTCGGGTCCACGCTGTTCACCAACGACGCCCGCAAGGCGTTCGCCCTGGCGATCGGCGAGGCGGAGAAGACGGCCAACGCGGGGCAGCTCAAGCTCAAGGTCTGGCGCAACGGGGTCACCACCGACAACGTCACGCTTACGCTGCCGGTGCTGGGCGCCTACAGCGCCACCGCGCCCTACAACTGTCCCAAATCGGCCAAGATTCTCGCCAATGCCTGCCATTACATGGCGACGAACGCAACCTTCCAGGCTGGCAACGAAGGCAACGCCGTGGTCGGCCTGGCCCTGCTGGCCGCCGGGCGGACGCAGGACCTCGCCAAGGTGCGGACGTACGCCCGGTCCGTTGCGGCGGGCGTGGGCACGCTGACGGTGCCGTTGAATGAAATGTGCGCGTGGCCCTGGGGCTACAACAATACGTTCCTGAGCGAGTATTACCTGGTTACCGGCGATACCAACGTATTGCACGCCATCAGCGAGTACACCATTACCTCGGCCCGGGGCCAGAGCTGGTGCGGCACGTATGGCCACGGCATGGCATGGCCGATGCCGGATGGCTCCTCGACCCACGGCATTGTCCCGCCGTATGGGGCTCTGAACCAGGCGGGGTTGCTGGTCAGTATCGGAATCGTGCTGGGCGACAAGTGCGGCATTAAAAACCCGGAGATTGCTCCAGCCATTGACCGGTCGCGCCGGTATTTCGGCTACTTTGCCGGCAAAGGCGCGGTGCCCTACGGCGAATCGCCGGCGGAAGAACTGCACGACGACAACGGCAAGAACGGGGAGGCGACGCTCCTGCTGGCGCTGCAAGGCCAGGCGGACATGAGTCCGCAGGTTCAGTACTTCGTCAAGTCGTGTGTGGCCAGCTATGCCTTGCGGGAATTCGGGCACTGCGGTCCGTTCTGGGCCCACCTGTGGCCGCCCCTGGCGGCCAACCTCGGCGGCACCAACGCGATGGCGGCGTACTTCAAGCAAATCCAGTGGGAACTCGACCTGGCGCGCCGCCCGGACGGTTCCTTCGTTTATCACCACTCCCTGGGCGGCAAGCCCGGCGCCGATGGCCTGGGACCTGGCAGCGATACGGCGTGCTTCATGTTGACCTATGCGACGCCGCTGAAGAAAATTTACCTCACGGGGAAGAATTCGAGCGCGAGGAACTGGATCAGCACTCCGGACGTGAACGAAGCCATTGCGGACGGGATTTGCACGCTCCGGCTCGACCTGAAGACCTGGACCACCAACCAGTTGCTGACCGCCCTGTCGAGCTGGTCGGCGCAAAAGCGCGCCTGGGCGGCGGAGGAACTGGTCAAGCGACCCGGTGTCGGCGCGCTGGTGCCCGAGCTGATGACGATGGCCGAAGGGAGCAATGCCTATTTGCGCATGGGCGCGACCAAGGCGCTGACGCTGATCCAGGATATGCGGGCGTTGCCGGTGCTGGCCCGCCGGCTCAATGACAGCGACTACTACGTGCGGTGGCTGGCGGTGGGGGGCTATGCGGATGCGGCGCGGTTCCTGTCCAAACCCGCGGCCCAGCCGATTCTCACGAACATGCTCGCTACGATCATCAGCCATGAATTACCCGTCGAGCCGATCAACTGGGCCGAACCGTGCCAGGCGGCGCAGACCTACCTGGCCATGGCCGTGTTCAACGGGCAACTGGCGAACTCGGTGGTGGGCGTGCCCACCAACCTGCTCTACCCGGCCATCGGCACCATGTCCCGGGCGCATGAATTCGGGCGCGCGACCCTGGCGGGCTTTTTCAATGGGGCTGCGCTGCAAACCAACGACATTGCGGCGCTGGCGCCGTTGCTGACCAAAACGCTCATGGCCGGCTTCACCTATCCCGACTTTCGCCTGCCCACGGCGATCGTCAACCTGCTGGCCAAGTATAACTACGAAGAGGGTCTCGCGGCGGCGATGCTGTTCGACCGGGTGGTGCTGAATCGCTCGCGGCTGGACCCCAACACCTGCTTCGCCGCCCTGCAGCGGTATCGCTCGGCCGCCACGTCCACGCTGCCGGCCCTGTACTACTGGAATACGCATTGCCTGCCACCCCCCGTCGAGGGCCTCGCCAACGGCCAGCTTTCGCCGACCATCGCCGCGATCGAAAACGACCGGAACCCCCCGCCCCCGCTGCTGCATTTCAAGACGATCACTTCGGCCTCGGTCTCGCCAGCCGTCTTCACCAACCCGGTGACCACCACGCGCTTAAAAGCGACAGCCAGGGGCATCACCGGCGACCCGTTGACCTATACCTGGAGCAAGGCCCGTGGGGCGGGCCTGGTGACGTTCAGCCCGAATGGCACCACCGCCAGCTCCAACAGCACCGCCACGTTCACCATCCCCGGCGCCTACGTGCTGAAACTGACGGTAGCCGATGCCTACCTGGGCGACGGCACCAACGGCTACGGCGGGGTGGTCACCAATCTGAACGTGACCTTCAAGGCCATAACCCATCAGGTCAACCTGCCGCCGGTGGCCCATCCGCAGGGTGTGACCCTGGCCGAGGACACGTCCAAGGCGATCACGCTCGCCGGCACGGATCCCGAAGGCTACGCGATTTCCTATGCGCTGGCGAGCAGCCCCGCCCACGGCGCCTTGTCCGGCATGGCGCCGAAGCTGACCTACACGCCGCCCGCGTATTTTAACGGCGCGGACAGCTTTACCTTCACCGTGATGGACAGCGAAGGGCAGGTCTCGGCGCCCGCCACGGTCAGCATCACCGTGACCCATGTGAACCATCCGCCGGTGGCGCACTATCGGAGCCTGCCGGTGCCGGTGAATACGTCCGCCGACATTCTGTTGACCGCCAGCGATATTGACAAAGATCCGCTGACCTATACGGTGCTCACCCAGCCCGCGCACGGCACCCTGTCCGGCAACGCGCCCAAACTCACCTACACCCCCGCGTCCGGCTACAATGGATCGGACCGCTTCACCTTCAAGGTCAATGACGGCCAGGTGGATTCCGAGACGGCCACGGTCACGTGCAGCATGGGCAGTGTCACCAACGGCATTTTCTCGGAGTTCTACCAATGGCCCGATCTGGCGAGTCCCGACCCCTGGCCGGATATGGCCAGCCGCAAGCCGGACACGACCCGCATTGACGCGAAGATGCAGATTGGACAAAACGACTTCCCGCCCAACTACGAGGACCATTTCTGCTCGCGCCATACCGGGTATGTCAAAATCGCCACCGCGGGCGACTATGTCTTCAGCTTCAGCGTGGATGATCATGCCAAGATGTGGATGGATGGCAAACTGGCGGTCGTGCAGTTCTACTCGCAGCCGGGGTGGTCCAGCGGGCCGCTGTACCTGACGCCGGGGTATCACGAGATCCGGGTGGAATACATGGAATCCTATGGTGCGAATTACGTCACCTTGTCCTGGTCCGGACCAGGCTTTGGCCAGCAGGTTGTGCCGGAGAGCGTATTTTTCCATCGGGTCGGCGATTAGACGTTGCTCAAAAAGGGTCAGTGGGATGAAAATAAGTTTGCGCAACAAAGATTGAAAAAATGAAAATGTTCAGCATTCGTGGCGTTGTGAGGCCGCTCGCCCTCGGTTGGGCGGTGGGTCTGGCGCTCTGGGCGGGCAGCGCGCGGGCCAACACCACCATCACCAACGGCAGCACCTTTACGATCAATGACGGCAACTGCACCGTAGCCGGCAGCACGACGACTTGGAACGCCACCGGCACGTTGACGATCTGGAACGGCGCTACGCTTCAGACCTGGCCAAGACCGAACAACGTGGTCGCCAACAACGATGCCATCGTCTTCAAGGGCATCAACGGCACGATCACGCTCCAATTCAATGACAACGACACGAAATTCACGTTGAACGGTCCGACTTCCACGGCCACCGGCGCACAGACGCTCGCTATCACCCTTGGTAATAACGGGAATGGTGACCGTGAGTCGGTCGTCTTCAACTCGGGAATCCCCAATGCCGGCGGCGGTAGCGCGCTGTCGCTTAATGTTCGTTTTACGACCCAGACGCAATCGCAGGGTTATCTCAGCCTCAGTGGTGTCAATACCTTCACCGGGCCCATCACGCTGGTGAAAGGCGATAATAATCCGACTGGCTACTTGGCGATCGGCGGCGTGTTGACGAAGGACGGGAACACGCCCGGATCAGGAAAATTGGGTAATGGAAATTACGCGGGCAACATCTCCCTCGACACCAGTACCATCCTCTACTACGACAGTTCGGCGCCCCAAACCCTGGCGGGCGTGATTTCCGGCGCCGGCGCTCTGACCAAGGACGGCACGGGCACCCTGACCCTGTCGGGCACCAACACCTACAGCGGCAACACCACCGTCAGCAGCGGCACGCTGGTCCTCACCAACAGCGGCGGATTGAAGTTCGTCGTCACGGATGCCTCTAACAACAAAATCACGGGCGGGGGGACCGCCACCTTGAATGGCACTTTCACCCTCGACACCTCGGCGGTTACCGTTACCAGCAATTCCTGGCCCCTGGTCGATGTCACCACCAAGTCGTTCGGCACTAACTTTAACGTGACCGGCTTCACTGGTCCCGTCGGCAACGTCTTCACGAAAACGGTTGGGGCCCAAACCTGGACCTTCAACACGACGACCGGCGTGCTCAGCCTCAGCTCCGCGGCAACCATGACGTCCTTCGGTATTCCTGGCTATGCCGGCGTCATTAATCAGGGCGCGAAGACCATCACTTTGACCGTGCCGTATGGGACGGTGGTGACCAACCTCGCGCCCACCTACACGCTGTCCTCCGGAACGTGCGATCCGGCTTCCGGTTCCTC
>CAIQIC010000150.1 GCA_903871765.1 uncultured Lentisphaerota bacterium | reverse complement strand
GCCAGGTAGTTTCGCAGTTCTTTGTTTAAAATTTTGTATTTAAATTTTCGATATTGTTTCGGATTTCGATATTCGTATTTCGGATTTCCCGGCGGGGTTGCCACCCCGGCCTCCACGCTCCCGCCTGGACGCCTCACGGCGCCGGGTTGGGCGGCAGGTTTTTCAAAAGATACTGCGTCAACGTCTCGTAGAAGTGGCGGCGGGTGTTCTCCCCTTCCCCGATGCTGTGTGTGCGGTTCGGGTAGGACATCAGGGAGAAGAGCTTGTTATGCTTGATCAGTTCGTTGATCAGCAGCTCGCAGTTCTGGTAATGGCAGTTGTCATCGCCGGTGCCATACACGAGCAGGAGATTGCCCTGCAACTGATGCGCGAACGTGATTGGCGATCCGTTCGCATAGCCGTCGGCGTTGTCGGCAGGCAGACCCATGTAGCGCTCCTGGTAGATCGTGTCGTACAGCCGCTGATTGCAGACAAACGAGATGGCCATCGCCGTGCGGTAGAGGTCGGGGTAGCGGAAGATGGCGTTCAGGCTCATGGAGCCGCCGCCGCTCGCACCCCAGATCCCGATCCGCGCAGGGTCAACATAAGGACGATCCTTGAGAATCTGCCGCGTCGCCGCGGCCTGATCGGCCGAGGCGAGCACGCCAATCTGCCGGTAAATGCTCCGCCGCCACGCCCGGCCGCGCGGCGCGGGCGTGCCGCGGTTATCGACGTCCATGACCAGGTAGCCTTGCTGTGCCAGCATCACATGCCACAGATAGCCATCGCCGCCCCAACTGTCCCGGACCGATTGGTCGGCCGGTTCGCCGTAAACATGAAAGAGGAGCGGATAACGCCGGCTGGGATCGAAGTCCGGCGGTTTGATGCACCAGGCATCCAACTGCACCCCGCCGCCGATGTCCACACGAAAGAACTCCGGGGTGACGCACTTCAACTCCGCCAGCCGGCCGCGCAGAACGGCATTGTCCGCCAGCACCCGGACGACTTTGTGTTCCGGCAGCCGCACCAATTCGATGACCGGCGGCTGGCCGAAGCGCGAATAGGTGTGGAAGGCCCAGCGGCTGTCCGGCGACAGCGCGTAGGCATGGGTGCCGGGCTGATCCGGCGGCGACACCCGCGCGACCGCGCCGCTGCCATCGAGCGACACGCGATAGAGGTAACGCTGCGTGGGGTTGTCCGGGGACGCCAGGAAGTACGCGCAGCCCAGCTTGTCATCGGCGCCGACGATGGTGGTCACGTCATAGGCGCCTGGCGTCAACAGCGTGAGTCTCTGATCCGCGCCGGACGCGGCATAGAGATGCTGCCAGCCGTCGCGCTCGCTAAGCCAGAGAAAACGTTTCCCGCCCTCGATCCACGGCCAGTCGTCGAACACCTCGACCCAGGTGTCGTCGCGGTCCGTCAGAAGCACTTCGGTCTGGCCGTTGCCGGCATCGCCGCAGATCACCTGGTTCGTGTTCTGCAGACGGTTGAGTTGCTGAAAGAGCACATGCCGGGCGTCCCGCGCCCATTCCATCTTCGGGATATAGTGATTCCGCGGATCGGCGTTCGCGCGGAACCAGCGGGTGCGGCCGCCGGTGGCTTTGACGACGCCCACGCGGCAGGCCGAATTGGTGGTCCCCACTTTCGGGTAGGCATAGGACGTGACCACCGGATACAACGTGTCGGTGTTGTCAATCAAGGAGAACCGGCCCACGCCGGACGTGTCGAACTGCCAATAGGCGATGTACTTGCCGTCCGGGCTCCAGCGGAACCCGTTGCGCAGATCGAACTCCTCCTCGTACACCCAGTCGGACGTGCCGTTGATGACGGTATCCGAGCCGTCGGTTGTCAGGCGGGTGATCCGCAGGTTGTCGAGCTGCTGCACGTAGAGGTTGTTCGCGCACACGTAGGCCACGGCGCGACCGTCCGGCGACAAGGTGGCGAACATCAGCGTCGCGGACTTGGCCGGGCCGCCAAGCTGCTGCAACTGCCGGCGCTCCCGGTCGAACACCCAGTAATCGCCGCGCGTTGCCTGACGCCAGACGCGCTTCGAGTTGGTGAACAGCAGCAGTTTTTTGGCGTCATCCGACCAGGCGTAGTCCTCGATTTTCAGCGGCTCGGTGGCGCCGGGCAGGATCAGGCTGGCGGAGGACACGAGGACTTCACGCTGGCCGGACTCCGGCGCATAGCGCACGACGTCGCTGGCGTCCTTGAAACTCTCCGAGGGTTCGAGGGTGGTATAGCCCGAGTTGTCCTTCAGCCAGTGCGCCGGCCCCCAGCCCTGCGTCTTGAATTCCCGCCCCTTGCCGAAGAGGCGGTCCAAGGTCAGGCGGGAGCGGTCCGCGGGCGCTTGGGCGACGGCCGCAGGGGCTTGCCACAGGCCGACGACGACGATTTCCAGCAGCAAAACACCAGCCGCCAGCCGACCACCAACCCAGCGAAGCAATTTATTCATTGGCAACCGTACTTTCAATATTTCGCTCGTGACCGCCGCGCCGTGCGGCGGGGGAAATGGACAATAACAATACAACCTCAACGCAAAATCAACACCACCCGCAACCCAACGAAGTCGCCACGAATATTAGTGTTGGGTTCAAACGAATCGCGCATCGTCGACCAACAATTTATGGTTTCAGTGCTGAACGCACCGCCCCGTATAATCTTGAAATACCCCGAACGCGGACCAACGGGATCGGTCACCGCTTTGCTTCTATAGTCCCCCTTCCAGTCCTGACAACACTCACAAACATTTCCGTGCATATCGTAAAGGCCCCAGGCGTTCGCCTCCTTCTGTCCAACCTCGTGTGTTTTACCAGCGCTGTTGCCGGAAAACCAACCAGCACGCGCCAAATCGGAGTCCTTGTCGCCGGTGTAGAAGTGTGTTCGTGTCCCCGCCCGGCATGCATATTCCCATTGGGCTTCGGTCGGCAGCGCAAAGTGGTAAGCTGACGACACCTCGAGAGCGGCAATGCTTTCAGTGGAGCCGCTTGGATGAGGCGAAGCCTTGGGCTGAACAACTATTCCATTGGCCACAGCATGGCTCCCCCGTTGAAATCGCCAAGCCAAAACATTCAGTTTATCAATAAAATCACAGCAATCATACCAATTTACCTGCTCAACTGGCAGTTTGGCTCCCTTGTGCCTTGCGGGATTACTGCCCATCACCCCTTCCCACTGCTGCTGCGTTACCTCGTATTTCCCCATCCAGAAGCCCTTTGAAATTGTCACGCGATGCTGCGGGCGTTCATTATCCCATCGATCCTTTTCGTTCTCCGAACTACCCATCAGAAACTCACCGGGCGGAATCCAGACCAAATCCAATACGATCTTACCGCCAAGCTCCACGCTCATTTGAGCGATCGGCTGATGTACGGGAGTTGCCGCTGCTTTTTGCGGTTGTATTTTTTGCGGCGATTGGCCGCAACCGTCAAGCGCAAGCAGCATCCCCCCGGTGGCTAGCCAACCACCGGCCCAGCAAAGAAGTACATGCGGTTTCATCGACATCCGCTAGCCCTTTTCCTCCAGCAGCTTCATGAGATGTTCCAGAGTGATCCATTGAACATCTTTTTCACGTTCGAGGAAAGGCCGGACATCCAGCGCGGCTTGCTTCCAGTTCACCTGGCTCAGGCGCCCGCGCACCAGCGCTTTCCAGTTCTGCTCCGTTACCCTGGGGCCGGACCATCCGGATTGGGCCAACGCGTTGTTAAGCAGCACCAGATTGGGCGCCGGCCAGGAGCGATCGGCCAGATACCAGGCCAGGTCATACATATCGCGGCCCTTGGTGTAGGGCCGCGCCAGCACGGCGTGCAATTTGCCGGCCAACAACGAGGCCGGGTCATGATGCTGCACACGCAACATGACGTGCCGCCGTACGATGCTGGTCGCCAGCCCCGCGCCGGCGGGCGGGTTGGTATCCAGTTCGAGCTTGATGGACAGGACTTCGCTCCGCAGCGGGCTGAGCCCCAGTTCATGGAGCAGTCCGTCAAAGCTGAACCAAGCGGCTTTCACGGTCTTGGCGGCCGGCACCTTGACGCGCAACGCATAATTTTCCGCCGCCAGATCGCGCTGGGCACGCTGAACGGCATCCTGATATCCATCGGCGAGACTGGACGCGACCAGGGCGAAATCGAGATCTTCCGAAAAGCGCGGAATGGAATACAGAAAACGCAACGCCGTGCCGCCCTGAAAAGCCCACGGGATGAAGACGCCTGCCGCCTGGAACGACTCCAGCAACCTGGCTTGCAAGTATTCTCGCAACAAACACCGCGCCAGGAGCGGATTTTTTTCGCCGGCGAGCAACTGCCGAAGATAGGCTTTCATTGCGGTGCTCCTGCAGGTCGCGGCGGCTCCTGCTGGAGCAACCCTTCGACGGCGCGACAAACTTTCCGGCTGCCCAGTTGGCGGGCCAAGCCATGCAGTTTTTTCCCCTGGATGCGGTCGGTGTGCTGCAAGCGAAGTTCGGCGAGAAAGGCGGGCTGCGCGGAACTTGGTGTCAGATAGAGCAGATCCAACAGCGCCTTCTCCGGCGTGGCCAGAAAAGCCGACTGTCCGCCGCCGAGTTCCACCAACTGATAATCGGCAAACCACGTTGACGCCAGGTGCCGATACTGGAAGACGCCCAAGGGCGTTTGCAGCGTTTCCGGCCGGCCCGTGGTAATGCTGGTGACGACGGGCACATATTCGGGGATCAGGCCGTAATGCGCCAGCGCCGATTGCAGGCTTACATACGACGCCTTCTTGATCCGGTTGGCGACCAGAAACGGATGCGGTTCAATTTTCCGGTAGGCCGGCGGCAGCAGATACCAACCCCGCCGCACCTGCAGCAGCCGGCCCGACGCGACCCAGCGCGAAAGTTGCCGCCGCACATCACCCGAGGAGGCCTGCCCGGCCAGCAGCAGCGCGCTGGAAAACACCGGCTCGCCACCCACCCATTGCATCAGTTGGTCAAATTCCATGGCAATAAATTGCCATAAGTGGCAACTTGTTGCAACAAATATATTGTCATCTAAATCGTCGTACGCGCACCCTGGCGCCTTGGATGGTAATGAACGCGCCTTGTTCCAAGTCGGCCTGATGGCGATCCAGCAAGTTCATGAGCCCGTGACGGCCAGCGGTTCGAAATATTCATTGGCGATCTGTGTCTTGGCGAACAGCAAGCAAGCCTGAATATCAGCCTCTTCCAAGAACGGATACGCTTCCAATAATTCCTGATGTGTGGCGCCGTCGGCCAGCATGCCCAGCACATGCTCCACCGCCAACCGTTGGCCACGGATGATGGGTTTCCCGCCAAAAATGGCGGGATTATAGGTGATCCGCTCCAGAAGTTTAGCGGTCGTCTTCATGCCACAACCTTTCACCAGCAATACCCGCAAAGGGACTATAATCCGATAATCGCTTTACGACAAGTTACGCCCGCACCCTCAATACGCCCATTCTTTGTTCATCACGGGCTGGAGGATGTTCTGGACCGCGGCCAGGAGCACCGGGTCGCAGGGCTCCGCGGCCCATTGCACGTTGCGCCGCACGGACTCGGGGCTGGCGGAGCTGAAGAGCGTGGTCGGGATCTCCGGATGCTGGCTCGAAAACTGCAAAGCCAGCTTGCTGATGGAGGAGCCCTGCTGCCGGCAATAGTCGGCCGCCTGACGGAACAGCGCCCGGTCGGCCGGGCTGGCGGGGTGCCAGTCGGCCGGACCGCGGTCGGTCAACAGGCCGCTCGCGAACGGCGAGCCGTTGATGACGCCGATGTTCTTCTGCCGGACGACGGGCAGGACGTCGAGCAGTTGCGTGTCGTTCAGGCAATAGTGATTGTGGACGAGACCGGCATCCACGTCGTAGTCGGCGAAGATGCGCTTCCACAGGTCCATGGGATAGATACCGAAGCTGACCGCGCCGATGCGGCCTTCGCGCTTCAGCTCCTGCACGGCGGCCAGCCCCTCGGTCAGCGCCCACTCGGCATGCTTGCGGTTCTGGTACTCGATGTCGTGAATGTGGATGATGTCGAAGTACGCCGTGCCCAGGCGCTGCGCGCTCTCGTCCAGCGAGGCCCGTGTGCGGGCGCGGGAGTAGTCCAGCGTGTCATCGCCATATTTCCCCGGATTCGTGTATTTGCCGATTTTGGTGGATAGGAAATAGCGGTCGCGCGGAATGCCCTTCAGCGCCTTGCCCAGCACGGTTTCGGAGCGCGTGCCACCATAGGCGGGCGCCACGTCGAAATAGTTGATGCCGGCGTCCAGCGCGGTGTGTACCGCCTGGATCGCCTCGGCCTCGTCGACGGTGCGGAACACGCCGCCCAGCGACGACGCGCCGAAGCTGAGCGCGGACACCCGCAGCCCCGTTTTACCCAGCAGATTGTATTTCATGTTCGTCACGCCAGCAGATAATACAGCACGCCCACCACCACGAACAGGTACAAAGCCACCATCCGCGGATCGCTGGCGCCGGTGATCCGGCCCTTGAGAAACGCCAGGGGGTGATCCCAGCACAACTTGGAAATCGCCTGCGGATCCATGGCGGGCGTGAACAAACTGGTGACAATGTAGATCACCATGCAGCCGGCCATCAGGATCGGGCCGACCAGCATGAACGGAATGCCCAGCCCCTGGACCGGATCGGTGACCAGTCCGCTGAAGCCCTCGGCCGCACGGCCGTTAAGGATCATCTTGCCAATGCCGGGCAGGTCCAGCAGGAAATAAATGCAACCGATGATCGAGCCGATATACAGGGTGGTCATGGCCGCCTGCTTCGTGCCACGTTTCCACATGACGCCCAGGATGAACACGGTGGTCACCGCGGGCGCGAAGGTCATCGGGATCTTGTTGATCGCCTCGAAGATGGTGCCGAACTGGTCGCCCTGGGTGGACCACAGCATGGCCAGCACCATGATGACGCCCGTGGTCACGCGGCCGATGATCACCACCCGCTGGTCGGGCGTGGCCGGCCGGATGCGTTTGACGATGTCCATCGAGATCAGCGTGGCGCAGCTGTTCAGCGCCGCCGCCATGCAGCTCATCAGCGCCGCCGCCATGCAGGCCGCCAGCAGTCCCTTGAAGCCAATGGGCACCAGATGGTTGATCAGCTGCGGCAGCATGGTGTTGTAATCGGGGTTGGTGGTGGTCCCGACGTTCAGCAGCTTGAAGGCGCCCTTCTGCCAGAGGATGTAGCCAATGACGCCGGGGAACACCATGAGGAACACCGGGATGATCTTCAGGAACCCGGCAAACAGCGCGCCGTTCTGGCCGGCTCGGAGGCTCTTCGCCCCCAACACGCGCTGGACGTGCGTTTGATCGGCGCACCAGTACCAGATGCCCAGGATCGGATAGCCCAGCAGCACCGCCAGCCAGGAAAATTCATTGAGATGGCCTTTGGTGTTGATGATCGGCTGCAGCATGCTCAACTGCCCCGGTTGCACCGCCGCCTTGAGATCGGCCAGGTTATGCACACCCACGCCGGGCAGGGCCATGATCCCCAGGACCGTGACCATCGTCGCTCCGCCCAGCAGCAGGAACACCTGAATGTTCTCGGTCATCACCACCGCCTTGAGCCCGCCCAGCGCCGTGTAGGTCACCGTGAAGACGGACAGCACGATGATGGTGACGGGCATGGGCACGCCCAGAAAACTATAAAAAACCTTGGCCGCGGCGAACAGGCTGATGCCGATGTGGATCAACAAGGCGCCCAGCAGTCCGATGATCGCCAGAAACGTGCGGGCGGAGGGGCAATAGCGCCGCTCCATGAACTCCGGCAGCGTGGACACCTTCGAGTTGATGTAAAACGGCGCGAACACCAGCGCCAGCAACATCAGGGTAAAGCAGGCCATCCACTCGAAGTTGCCGATCACCATGCCTTCCTTGGCGCCGCCAGCGGCAAGCCCCACCAGGTGCAGCGTGGAGATGTTCGAGGTGAACACCGCGGCGCCGACCGTGAACCAGCCCAGCGACTTGTTGGCCAGGAAATACTGATCCGTGGAGGCATGGCGCCGGAAGCCCACCCAGATGCCATAGCCGGTGATACCCAGCAGGTAGATAATGATGACGGCAACATCAATGCCCGAGATAGTCATGCGGAGCTCTCCTGGTTGATTGCG